>DATAMS010000320.1:0-8249 GCA_036260495.1 Thermoanaerobaculia bacterium | reverse complement strand
CAACGGCGGGTACAAAGCCTCGCCAAAAGGAAAGTCATCATGGATCGCGCAAAACTCAGAGTGGCATCAAGAGGCCGTATCCGTCAGCGGATCCGGAACAAAGTCAGCGGGACGGAACAGCGTCCGCGCCTGGCCGTCTTCAAGAGCCTGAAGCACATCTACGCTCAGGTGATCGACGACGCCAGCGGCAACACGATCATCTCCGCTTCGACGCGCGAGAAGGACGCCAATGCGAAGGGCGCCAATGCGGCATCGTGCAAAGCCGTCGGTGCGCTCATCGCGAAGAAGGCAAAAGACAAAGGAATCACGCGCGTGGTGTTTGACCGCGGCGGCTATCTGTACCACGGCAACATCAAAGCGCTCGCGGATGCCGCGCGCGAAAACGGTCTGGAATTCTAGGGAGGCAACGTGCAGCGTCCGATGCAACGAGGTCAGGGCTCTCCGCGCGGCGACCGCCGCGATGAGCGCAGCGAAAGCGGGATGATCGACAAGGTCGTCCACATCAATCGCGTCACCAAGGTCGTCAAAGGCGGCAAGAACTTCAGCTTCTCCGCGCTCGTCGTCGTCGGCGACGGCAAGGGCCGCGTCGGCTTCGGCTCGGGTAAAGCGAAGGAAGTGCCGGCCGCAATCAAGAAAGGAATCGAGATCGCCAAGAAGAACATGATCTCGATCTCCATGGCAGGTACCACGATTCCGCATGCCGTTCTCGGCCACTACGGCGCCGGTCAGGTCATGCTCAAGCCGGCTTCGGATGGCACGGGCGTCATCGCCGGTGGTCCGGTCCGCGCCATTCTCGAATCGGCAGGAATCCAGAACATCCTGACGAAGTCGCTCGGCACCGCCAACCCGCACAACGTGGTCAAGGCGACGTTCGACGCACTCGCGCAGCTTCGCAGCGAAGCGCAGTACAAAACGCTGCGCGGCGTGGAGGAGGGCACCGAAGCATGAGTCCCGCCGCCAAGAGCAGCACCAAAAAGAAAATGATCCAGATCAAACAGGTCCGCAGCGGCATCGGCTGTCCGAGCTACATGCGCGAGACGCTCCGCGCGCTCGGACTCGGCAAGATGCACCGTGTGACATCGCGAGTCGATTCGCCGGAAACGCGCGGCATGATCGCCCGTATCCCGCATCTCGTGCAGGTCGTGGAGTCGTAGTCATCTGAATCGGTTGCCGGGTTGCCCGGTTGCCGCGTTGCCCGAAACGGCAACCTGGCAACCCGGCAACGCGGCAACCTGGGGGAAACATGGAACTCAGTAACCTCAAACCGAAAAAGTCCTCGCGCCACTCGCAGAAGCGCGTCGGCCGCGGCCCGGGATCGGGCAACGGCAAGACCGCCGGCCGCGGCGAGAAGGGGCAGAAATCGCGTGCCGGCTTCTCGCGCATGCGTGGCTTCGAAGGCGGACAGATGCCCTTGCATCGCCGTCTGCCGAAGCGCGGCTTCACCAACATCTTCAAGAAGATTCATGCGGTCGTGAACCTCTCCGATCTCGAGCGTTTCGATAACGGCGCCACGATTGATGAGGGAGCCCTTCGCCAGGCTGGTCTCGTCAAGGGCCGCAACGACGGCGTCAAAGTACTCGGACACGGCAAGCTCTCCAAGAAGCTGACCGTGCACGCAACCAAGTTCTCCGAAACCGCTCGCAAACAGATTGAAGCGGCAGGCGGCACCTGCCAGGAGATTCAGTAACTTGAACTTCCTCGAGACACTCCGCAACATCTGGGCAATCGAAGACCTGCGCAAGCGTGTGCTTTTCACGTTTGCGCTTCTTGCTGTCTACCGCCTCGGATCGCACATCCCAACGCCCGGCGTCGACCCGGTCGCGCTCGCGGAGTTTTTCAAGGCGATGTCGGGCGGGGTCTTTGGCTTCCTCGATCTCTTCTCCGGCGGCGCACTGCGCCGTCTCTCCGTCTTCGCCCTCGGCATCATGCCGTACATCTCGGCGTCGATCATCCTGCAGCTCCTCACGGTCGTCTGGCCGTACCTCGAAAAGCTTTCGAAAGAAGGCGAGATGGGGCGCCGGAAGATCAACCAGTACACGCGCTACGGAACGGTTGCACTGTCAATCGTTCAGTCGCTCGGCGTCGCCTTCTGGCTCAAGTCGCAGGCCGCTCCCGGCGGCGCGCCGCTCGTGCCGGTGTCCGTTCAG
Source organism: Thermoanaerobaculia bacterium (assembly GCA_036260495.1). Lineage (GTDB taxonomy): Bacteria > Acidobacteriota > Thermoanaerobaculia > Gp7-AA8 > Gp7-AA8 > JADGNZ01. The sequence goes on along the minus strand of DATAMS010000320.1, from coordinate 6,102 downwards.
GATTCGCTGTGGGGAATCGGCTTCCCGATCATGACCGTCCTCACGCTCACGACCGGCACGTCGTTCATCATGTGGCTCGGTGAGCAGATCTCCGAGCGCGGCGTCGGCAACGGCATCTCACTGATCATCTTCGCCGGCATCGTCGTCAGTCTGCCGTCCGCGGTCCTCGGCGTCATCGACGACGTCCGCAACGGTCAGCGCAACCTCTTCGCCATGCTCGGCCTGATCGTCTTCATGGCTGCGGTCGTCGCATTCGTCGTCTTCATGGAACGAGCGCAACGCCGAATACCGGTGCAGTACGCCAAGCGCGTCGTCGGCCGGAAGGTCTACGGCGGCTCGAATACCTATCTCCCGCTGCGCGTGAACACCGCCGGCGTCATCCCGGTCATCTTCGCCTCGTCGATCCTCGTGATTCCGCAGACGCTGGCCTCGATGATCAAAACGCCGTGGGCGCAAGCCATCGGCGGCCAGATGCGCGTCGGCGAGCCGCTCTACTACCTGCTGCAGGTCGTCGGCATCATCTTCTTCTGCTATTTCTACACGTCGATCGTCTTCAATCCGGTCGATACCGCGGACAACATGCGCAAGTACGGCGGCTTCATCCCAGGCATCCGTCCCGGCAAGAAGACCTCCGACTACATCGACCGCGTGCTGACGCGCATCACGTTCGTCGGCTCGCTGTACCTGGCTGCCGTCTGCATCCTCCCCGAGTTCCTCATCGCCGGCGTGCACGTCAACCAATTGCCATTCGGTGTTGGTGCCGCGCTCGATCGCGCGTTGCCGTTGTGGTTCACGGAAGGCATGGGCTTCAACTTCTACTTCGGCGGCACCTCGCTGCTGATCGTCGTCGGTGTGGCCATGGACACCATCCAGCAGATCGAATCGCAGCTCGTCATGCGTCACTACGACGGGTTCATGAAGCGCGGCCGTGTCCGCGGACGGCGCGGGTAAAGGCGAAGACTCGTGAAGCTGATTTTCATCGGTCCGCCGGGAAGCGGAAAGGGAACGCAGGCGAAGCGGCTTGCCGCGCAGCACGGCGTCCCTCACATCTCGACGGGTGACATGCTTCGCGAGGCCATCGCCGACGGCACCGGCCTCGGGCAGCAGGCCGCACCGATCATGGCCTCGGGCGCGCTGGTCTCGGATGACCTGATGATCGGCATCATCAACGATCGTCTGGCCAAACCGGACGCGGCCCGAGGATTCATTCTGGATGGCTTCCCGCGTACGGTCGTACAGGCCGAAAAGCTCGACACGATCGTCGGAAACAACAGCGGAAATGGCTCAGGGAATGAGGCCGATGGGCTCCGGGTTCTGCAACTGCTGGTCCCGGATGAGGCCATCGTCAAACGGATCTCGCTGCGCCGGTCATGTCCGGTCTGCGGGGCCATCTATCATCTCGAATCCGCTCCTCCCGCCGTGGACTCGGTCTGTGACCGGGAAGGCGCGGAGCTGATCGCTCGTCCGGACGACAACGAGACTGCCGTTCGGAAACGGCTGGAAGCGTTTCATCGTCAGACGCTTCCAGTGGCCACGTTTTACAAGACGAAACAAGTCTTGCGCGAAGTCGACGGGATCGGTCCCGTCGATGAGGTCTTTGAACGTATAGAGAGATCCCTCTCCTGACCATGCTCGATCGAATGAAAGGTCCAATCCTCAAAAACCGCGAAGAGATCGCGGTGATGGATCGCGCCAACCGCATCGTTCTCGACATCCTCGAGATCATGCGGTCGATGATCAAGCCCGGTGCGACGACGGCGCAGTTGAATGCGGCCGCCGAGGAGGAGCTGGCTAAGCGCGGTGCAAAATCGCCGTTCAAAGGCTACTCCCCGATGGGACTGCCGCCCTATCCGGCGGTCGTCTGCTCGTCGGTCAATGACGTGATCGTTCACGGCATTCCGAACCGTGCCAAACTCGAAGAAGGCGACATCGTCGGCCTCGACTTCGGCTCGATCTTCGAAGGGTTCGTCGGCGACGGCGCGATCACGGTTCCGGTGGGCAAGGTTACGCCGCGCGCGCAGGAACTGCTCGACACGACCCGCGAATGTCTCGACCTGGCCATCGATGAGATGCGTCCCGGCCGGCACATCGGCGACATCGGCGCAGCGGTTCAGGAGCATGCGGAACATCACGGATTCCACGTGATCCGGAACTTCGTCGGACACGGAATCGGACGCCGGATGCACGAAGACCCGCAGGTTTACAACTACGGCCGCCGCGGACGTGGTTTGGAGTTGCGGGCGGGGATGGTGCTGGCGGTCGAGCCGATGCTTTGCGAGATCGGATCGAAACTGCGTTCGCGGATCGAGCGTGCCGGCAGGGATGGAGTCATCGACGACGTGCGTACCGACGCCGATCGATGGACGGCGCGAACGATCGACGGCACGCTGGCCGCGCACTTCGAGCACTCGATTGCGATTACGGCGGATGGGCCGGTGGTGTTGGGGAAGTAGCTGTCGGGTGTCGGGTGTCGGGTGTCGGGGTTTCCCGAGAGCCGGCACCCGAGAGCCGAGAGCTCGTAACGGAGGAACATGTCGAAGGAAGAAGCGATTGAAGTGACCGGAACCGTCCTGGAGACATTGCCGAATGCAATGTTTCAGGTCGAGCTGGAGAACAAGCACAGGGTGCTCGCGCACATCTCCGGCAAAATGCGGAAACACTTCATCCGTATCCTTCCCGGAGACAAAGTCCTCGTGGAACTGTCACCGTACGACCTGACAAGAGGTCGCATCACGTATCGATATAAGTGAGCCCATCATGAAAGTTCGATCATCGGTCAAGAAGATTTGCGTGAAGTGCAAAATCGTCCGTCGTCAGGGCGTGATTCGCATCATTTGCGAGATTCCGAAACATAAGCAGCGGCAGGGCTAGGAGCTTTTAACCAATGGCACGTATCGCAGGTGTGGACCTTCCACTGAACAAGCGGGTCGAAGTCGGCCTCACATACATCTACGGCATCGGCCGTTCGCGCTCGCTCGACATTCTCGGCAAGGCGACGGTCAGTAAAGACACGCGCGTCAAGGATCTATCCGAGGACGACGTGCGCAAGATCCGCCAGGTCATTACCGATGAGGGGAAGGTCGAAGGCGATCTGCGTAAAGACATCGGACTCGACATCAAGCGTCTGATGGAGATCAACTGCTACCGCGGGATGCGCCACCGCCGCGGTCTGCCGGTGCGCGGCCAGCGGACACATACGAATGCCCGCACGCGCAAGGGTCCCCGCAAGGGCGCCATCGCCGGTAAGAAGAAGGCGACGAAGAAATAAGGAAATTGGGAGTGGGGAGTGGGGCGTGGGGTGTGGGAGATTAAGCAACGTTCTCCCCCACCCCACACCCTACTCCCCACTCCCCGAGGAAAAACAATGGCAACTGCACGAGCACCGAAAGCTGGAGCCCGCCGCGCGGGAACGAAGAAGAAAGAGCGGAAGAGCATTCCGCATGGCGTGGCGGCAATCAACGCCTCGTTTAACAACACGATCGTGGCGATCTCCGATCCGATGGGGAACACGCTCTCCTGGTCGAGCGCCGGCCGCATCGGCTTCAAAGGCTCGCGCAAAGGGACGCCGTTCGCGGCCCAGGTCGCAGCCCAGAATGCCGCGCAGCTTGCACAAGAGCACGGCGTGCGCTCGGTCGATGTGAGGGTCAAAGGCCCCGGAGCCGGACGCGAGTCCGCCATCCGCGCCCTGGCCGCGTCCGGACTCGACATCAAGTCGATCAAAGACGTCACGCCGATCCCGCACAACGGCTGCCGTCCGCCGAAGCGTCGTCGGGTGTAATGCAGCAGTGGAGTAGTGATTAGCCGATTAGTGGATCAGGACAACGATTCGCGAGCCGCCTGATCTACTAATCCACTGATCAACTGATCTACTTTTTCCGGTACGCGTAGTTCCGGTCCGCAGTTCCGTACGACGCGCAGCAGCCGCCGTACACGCGACGTTCCATGGTGGGACGGGCGCGAAACTTCAGGAGGTCTAGTGGCACGTTACTCGGATCCCGTTTGCCGGCTCTGCCGGCGAGAGGGTATGAAGCTGTTTCTCAAAGGCGACCGTTGTTTCAAGGATAAATGCTCGATCGAGCGCCGCAATTACGCGCCTGGTCAGCATGGCCGCCGCCGTTCCAAAGTCCTCGGCTACGGAATTCAGCTTCGCGAAAAACAGAAGGTCAAGCGCATTTACGGCCTGTTGGAAAAGCAGTTCCGGCTTTACTTCAAACGCGCCGCAGGCAAGACCGGTATCACTGGCGATAATCTCCTTCGCCAGCTCGAGCTCCGGCTCGATAACGTCGTCTACTCCCTCGGATTTGCCGCTTCTCGCGCTCAGGCCCGCCAGCTCGTGCGCCACGGCCATATCGAAGTGAACGGCAAGAAAATCAACATCCCTTCCTACCAGGGTCGTAAAGGGGATGTCATCCAGGTTCGCGAAAAGAGCCGTAAGAATGATCAGATCCGCCAGGCCGTCGAGACGGCGAGCGGACGCGGCATTCCTTCATGGCTCGAGCTCAATCCCGATCAGTTCCTCGGCCGTGTGAACGATCTTCCGAAACGCGAAGACATCCGCCTGCCGATCCAGGAACAGCTCATCGTCGAACTCTACTCGAAGTAACTAAGTCTGGCTGTCGGCTCTCAGGTGTCGGCTGTCGGGAAATCCAAATCCCGACGCCCGACACCCGAGAGCCGGCAGCCGATAATGCGAGGAGGCCGCTCACATGTTGTGGTCAGATTTTCAGAAACCCAAAAAGCTCGATTACGATGCCGAAACTCTTACGCCGAACTATGGCCGTTTCACCGCTCAGCCGTTCGAGCGCGGCTTCGGCACGACGATCGGTAATGCACTCCGCCGCGTCCTGCTCTCATCGATTGAAGGCGCTGCGATCACAGCCGTCCGCGTCGAGGGCGTGCTCCACGAGTTCTCATCGCTCACCGGCGTGGTCGAAGACATGACCGACGTCGTTCTCAATCTCAAGCAGGTGCCGTTCCGTATGCACGGCGAGGGTCCGAAGACTCTCTATCTCGACAAGAAGGGACCGGGCGTCGTCACCGCCGCCGACTTCGAAGAGGACTCCGACATCGAGATCCTCGACCCAACGGCGCACATCGCCACGTTGTCGAAGGAAGGTTCGCTCAAGCTCGAAGCGCGTCTCAAACGCGGTCGTGGCTACCAGGTGGCCGACCGTAATGCCGATGCCGATATGGGGGTTGCGTACATCCCCATCGACTCGATCCATTCGCCGGTCCGCCGCGTGAACTATCACGTCGAAGGCGCGCGCGTCGGCCAGATGACCGACTACGACAAGCTCGTCATCGAAGTGTGGACGAACGGCGCCGTCTCGCCCCAGGAAGCCGTCGGCCTGGCCGCCGACCTCCTCGGCGATCACCTCCGCATCTTCAGCCAGTTCGAAGCGCGCGGTGAAGAAGCCGAGGATGTGGCAGCACCGGAAGTCGATCCGCGCATGGCGGAAATGCTCACCAAGCCGATCGAAGAGCTCGACCTCTCCGTCCGCTCTGCCAACTGCCTCAAGAACGCCAACATCCGTACGCTTGGCGATCTCGTGCAGCGCACCGAGCGGGAGATGCTGTCGACGAAGAACTTCGGCCGCAAGTCGCTCGACGAAATCAAAGACGTCCTCGCATCGCTCGGTCTGTCGTTCGGCATGACCCGCGCGCCGCGCGGCGCCGAGATGCGCGACTAGTTTTTCCGCGTTGAGGAAAGTGAGGGGAACGCAATGAGACACGGAATGGTCAATCGCAAGCTGGGACGCACGAGTGCGCATCGCAACGCGCTCTTCCGCAACCAGCTCGCCTCGCTCATCGACCGGGAGCGCATCATCACCACACTGCCGAAGGCGAAAGAGCTGAACCCGCAGATCGAGCGGCTCGTGACACTGGCGCGCACCGACAGCGTTCACAACCGCCGTCAGGCCGCTCGCGTCATCGCCGACGACACCAAGGTGCAGAAGTTGTTCAGTGCGCTGGCGCAGCGTTTCGCTGATCGTCCGGGCGGATACACCCGCATCATCAAGCTCGGACCTCGCCGCGGCGATGCCGCCGAGATGTGCATCCTCGAATTCGTCGACTTCAAGCTGGAGACCGAGGCACCGGCCG
>DATAMS010000305.1:0-4171 GCA_036260495.1 Thermoanaerobaculia bacterium | reverse complement strand
CGGCCCTGGAAAAATTCGGCGAGCGGTACAAAGCCATCGTCGTTTTTCCGCAGTGCGATCCGTCGCACGAGTGGTACGGAGAGACGGAACTGATGGCGATGGCGGAACTGAACGCCGCCATCCGCGAATTTCACGGCGATTCGAGCCGCATCATCCTCACTGGTGTGTCGCTGGGAGGCGCCGGGACCTGGTACATGGCGCGGCACAACCGGACATTCGCGGCGATCGTCCCGGTCGCCGGCGAAGTGGTGCGCACTCCCGACGATCCGTTTCCCAGCGATCCTCCGCCCGACATCGCCCGCATCGTCGGCGCGCCCGATCCTTACGCAACTCTCGCCGCCGCCATCGGCTCTACGCCGGTGTGGGCGTTTCACGGCGCGAAGGATCCGGTGGTTTCAGTCGCTGAGTCACGCTCGATGATCGCCGCGCTGCGCAAGGCCGGCAACAACGCCCGCTACACCGAATATCCCCAAGGCGAGCACAACGTCTGGGACGCCGCATACGCCAATGCGGATCTCGTTCATTGGATGCTCCAGCAGAAGCTGAAATGAATTGTGAAGTTCGAAGAGTGAAGAGCGAAAGAAAAACAGTTTTCCAACCTCACTCTTCTAACTTCACTCTTCACTCTTCTTTGCTACAATCGCCGCCTTCCAAATGACAGCCCGCGGTTCCCGCCTCGTTTCTTTCCAGTCCACCAGTCAAAGGAGAAAGACGTGTCCGATAGCATGACCGCGACGGCGGTGCTCGATGAGCCTGTGGCCGGCGTCGCTTCGATCGTCAACGACTGCACGATCCACGTTGCCACCGTCAACGGCTCGGGATCGCAGTCATCGAACAATGTCCTGATGCGCTCGATTTTTCAGATGGGCGTACCGGTGAGCGGGAAGAACATGTTCCCCTCGAACATCGCCGGACTTCCCACCTGGTTCACGATTCGCGCGAACAAAGACGGCTGGATCGCCCGCAAACGCGAAGTCGACATCATGATCTGCATGAACGCCGCGACCGCGCGCGAGGACGTCGAGGCGCTGCAGCCGGACTCCGTTTGTATCTACGACGCGCCGCTCAACTGCAAAGCCATCCGCTCCGACATCACCTTCTTCGAAGTGCCGTTCGCGAAGCTGGCCGCCGAGCTCTCGCAGGACTCGAGGCTCCGCAAGCTCCTGACCAACATGATCTACGTCGGCATCGTCGCCGAGCGCCTCGGCATGGAGCGCGACGAGATCATGAAGGCGCTCGACAAGCAGTTCAAAGGCAGAAAGAAACTGATCGATCCGAACGTCGCCGCCATCGACAAAGGGCTCGACTATGCGCGCGAGAACCTGCCGGCGCAGCACCGCTGGCGCATCGAGCGAATGCACGCAACCGACGGGAAGATCATCATCGACGGCAACGCCGCCGCTGCCATCGGCGCGATGTTCGGCGGCTGCACTGTCGTCACCTGGTATCCGATCACGCCGTCGTCATCGCTCTGCGAATCGCTCATCGATTACATGAAAGAGCACCGCATCGGGCCGGACGGGAAAGCCACGTTTGCGATTGTGCAGGCCGAGGATGAGCTGGCAGCGATGGGGATGGTGCTGGGCGCGGGATGGGCCGGCGCTCGCTCGCTGACCTCGACCTCGGGACCCGGCATCTCGCTGATGGCGGAGTTTGCCGGGCTCGGATACTTCGCCGAATTGCCCGGCGTAATCTGGGACATTCAGCGCGTTGGTCCATCGACAGGTTTGCCTACGCGCACCGCGCAGGGCGACATCTTCGAGGTCTACTTCCTCTCGCACGGCGACACGCAGCACATCGCCCTGATTCCGGCATCTGTCTCCGAGTGTTTCGACTTCGCGGGCGAGGCGCTCGATCTCGCGGAGATGTTCCAAACCCCGATCTTCGTCCTCTCGGACCTCGACCTCGGCATGAACAACTGGATGTCGGATCCGTTCGTCTATCCGACGAAACCGTATCGCCGAGGAAAGGTGCTGGATGCGAAACAGCTCGACGAGCTGGGCGGAAAGTGGGGACGTTACGCCGATGTCGACGACGACGGCATTCCGTACCGCACCATTCCGGGCACCGATCATCTGATGGCCTCGTACTTCACGCGCGGCTCGGGCCACGATGCGCAGGCGCGCTACTCCGAGAAGCCTTCCGACTACAAAGCCACCGTCGACCGTTTGCGAAAGAAGCACGAGACCGCGAAGAAGTTCGTGCCGCAGCCGGTGATCGATCGCCGGCCGGACGCCACGATCGGCTTCATCGCGTTCGGTACGACCGACCCGGCGCTCGAAGAATCGCGCGATCAGCTTCGCCGCGAGCACGGCGTCGAGACGAGTTACCTTCGTCTGCGCGCGCTGCCGTTCACGGACGATGTGAAAGCGTTCGTCGAATCGCACGAGCGCGTTTATGTCGTCGAGCAGAATCGCGACGGACAAATGGGCGATCTGATCCGGCTCGAAGTGGGCGACATTCAGGATCGCATCCGCAAGATTCTTCACTACACCGGCCTTCCCTGCGACGCGCGATCGATCACGAATTCACTGTTGCAGATGGAAAACGACGGCACCCGCGTCATTCGCGTCGGTCTCGAAGGCCGCACCACGACGCAGACAGCATCGGAGGACTAGCTCATGGCGGAAAGCACTCTCAAACAGCCTAACGAGGCGGCGGTACCGAAAGAAAACCGGCTGGGACTGAAAGCGGCCGATTACCAGGGCGGCAAATCGACGCTCTGCGCCGGCTGCGGCCACGACGCCGTCAGCAATCAGATCGTCCGCGCGTTCTACGAAATGAACGTGAAATCGGAGATGGTGGCGAAGTTTTCCGGCATCGGCTGCTCGTCGAAAACGCCCGCGTATTTTCTCGGCCGCGCGCACGGATTCAACAGCGTTCACGGACGGATGCCGGCCGTTGCCACGGGCGCGATGCTGGCCAATCACCACCTCGTCTCGATCGGCGTTTCCGGCGACGGCGACACCGCCTCGATCGGACTCGGCCAGTTCATGCACATGGTCCGCCGCAACATCCCGATGATCTACATCATCGAAAACAACGGCGTGTACGGTCTGACGAAAGGGCAGTTCTCGGCCACGGCCGACGAAGGCTCGAAGCTCAAGACCGGCGTCATCAACGACCTCCCGCCGATGGATCTCTGCGCGCTGGCCGTCGAGCTGGGATGCGGTTTCGTGGCGCGCGGCTACGCCGGCGATCCGAAGCAGATGGTCAACATTCTCAAAGCCGCCATCGCGCACGACGGCCTCGCGGTGATCGACGTCATCTCGCCGTGCGTCACGTTCAACAACCACGACGGCTCGACGAAGGGGTACACGTACTCGAAAGAACATGACGAACTGCTCCACCAGATCGGCTTCGTACAGTCGTACGAACAGATCGAGATCGAATATGAGCCCGGCACGATGCGCGAAGTCACCCTGCACGACGGCTCCCGCCTCCTGCTGAAGAAACTGGAAGAGGATTACGACCCGTCCAACGCCGTGCAAGCGCTCCAGCGCTCCCACAAAGCAATCGAAGACGGCGCCATGCTCACCGGCCTCATCTACCTGCGCCCGGAAAAGAAGAGCTTCATCAGCCTCCTCAACATGAGCGAAAAACCGCTCTGCTCGCTCACCGAAGCCGAGACGCGACCGCCAAAAGAAGCGCTCGATCAGATCATGCGCGAGTTGATGTAAGGCTTCCCGCGACGTTTCACGAGCTGTGCGCTGTCATTTCGAATCGGCGGAACCGGGCGAAAGGCCGGCGGGAGCGGTGAAGCACGAAGAGAAATCCCCCTCCCGAATTGCAAGAGGAGTGGTCAGGCCGCCTGCTCCGACATGATTAGTTGCCACGCTTCCAGTGCAGCGAATTCGTTGCCCAACAGATCGAGCGATACGGACGTGAGCTTTCGGCGAGAGACGAGCTTGCGTAATGCCTCCGAAGCGACCACGTACGCGCGCGGCTGCGTGACGGCGTTCTCATTCGAGGACTGAAATTCAACGACCACGACATAATGATGCTTGCGAGCGCTGAACGGATCCACTAACCATTCCCGTGTCCCCTCCACCGTTTTCACGTCCAGCGTGATTGCCTGACCCTCTTTACCCAGGATTGTGATGTCGACGCTTTCTGGCTGTGCCAGGGCCAGGTTCGCCTCAACTCCCAACTGGTGCAGGACGGACAGGAC
>DATAMS010000288.1:0-11260 GCA_036260495.1 Thermoanaerobaculia bacterium | reverse complement strand
GACGGCGCAGAATCCGTCCAAGCGTTACTCGTTCGCAGGGACGTATTCGGTGTCGCTCAGGGTATCGACCGCGGGTGGCTTGACGTCAACCAACTCGCACCTCGTTACCGTCGTCACGGCGACGCCAGCCATGCCGCCGGTTTCGGCTGCATTCGGTTCAACGCCGTCGTCGCCGGCAGTTCGCGACAACGTCACGTTCACCGATCGCTCCACCGGCTCACCAACCTCGTGGCAGTGGAGCTTCGGTGACGGCGCGACGTCCTCCTCGCAGAATCCGGCGCATGCGTATTCAGTGCAGGGTTCGTACAACGTTTCTCTGACGGTCGCGAACGCGGTCTCGTCATCAACGATCTCGCACACGATCATGATCGCCGCGCCGGCCGCGTATCGCACGCTCGTTCCGGTTGCGGCGCAAACGAACGGATTGGGCGGCTCGGTGTGGCGCACGGAGCTGACGCTCTTCAACGGCGGAAATGAAGCGGCGGCAGGCCAGTTCACGTTCATTCCGAGCGGCGGCGGAACGCTGCTCACGCGCAGCCTCTTCATCGGCGTCAATCAATCGATCACCTTCGCCAACGCACTGAGTGACCTCTTCGGCCTCTCCGCCGGCGCCGGCGCGATCACCATCGAAGCGTCAAGCCCGACATCGACGCCAGCCATTCGCGTGACCAGCCGGACCTTCACGACGGGATCGTCGGGCACGTACGGTCAGGCCGTTCCGAATGTCAGCAGCGACGACATGACAACGACGCTGCTGCTGACCGGACTCGAATCAGACGCGAACTTCCGCACGAACATCGGCCTCGTCAATCGCAGCGGCGCGCCGGTCGCTGCGGGCATGACGCTCTACGACGGGAATGGCAATGTGGTCGCCACGGCTGTGGTGACCGTTCCGGAAAACAACTTTCAGCAGGCACCGCTGACATCGTATTTTCCAGCCGTGGCAACGCGGTCGTTCGCAGCGCTTTCGATGCGCATCGATGCGGCATCGGCGAACGCCGTCAGCGCGTACGGCTCCGTCATCGACAATCGCACCCAGGATCCGGTCTACATTCAGGCCATTCCTTCGACGGCCGGATCGGAACTGGTCATTCCAGCCGTCGGACGTGCGCCCGGAATCGGCGGCACGTTCTGGCGCAGCGACGTCACGCTTTTCAATCCTGGGCTGACGACGATTGCGGTCTCGCTTCGGTACCTCGCCGCGGGTCAGGACAACCGCAACGCGGCGGCGCAGACTGTAACCGTTCCACCTTCGCGCACCGTCGTGATCGCCGACGTCGCGCAGGTGATGGGCGTCTCGTCCGGTAGCGGCGCATTGCGCGTTTCGTGGAATGGCTCGTCCGGTCCGATCGTAACCAGCCGCACGTACACGACGGCGGACGGCGGCGGCACGTACGGTCAATCGATCGATCCAGTGGCGTCGTTCGCGAATGACTCATTCGTACCCGGCCTCCGCGCCGATGCGTCGTTCCGCTCCAATGTTGGGTTCGTCAACGGCGGCGACTCGCCGATGACAGTCACGGCGACGCTGCTTTCCGACTCAGGCTCCGTAATCGGCACGACGCAAGTCGGTCTCGCGCCGCGCTCGCAAGTCCAATACGCGATCGGCGCGCTCTTCCCCGCCGCAAACACACCGCGCGCCGGCACGCTCACGCTCCTCGCCCACGCGGACGGCTCACCAACACTCTTCGCCTACGGCTCGATCGTCGACAACGCATCCGGAGACCCCGTCTTTTTCGGAGGGAGATAGGAGTGCGGGCGTCTCGCCCGCGGCATCCGGGGCGTCCCCGCCCCGGATGTTTTTCGCCCGGCCCTGCGCACGACATCAGATCGAAGCTGGCTGCGGCCTTCAATCAGCAGTGCGCGAAGAACGTGGAGGCTTCGTAGTTACGATTTTGGTTTTCGCGTAACCGGCGCACTCGGGCGGGGACGCCCGAGTGCCTGCGCGCGAGACGCACGCACTCCCTCGGGCGCATAGAACGACGCGCCGCGTACGTTTTCGTCGATCGTGAAGCCGTGCTGCAGCGGCGGGAAGGCGCGCTGCTCGCAGTCGAGGCGCTCGCAAAGGCGGCAGGTCGTTCCGATCGGCACCGCCGCATCGAGGTTGTCGAGATCGTAGCCGTCGGCGTAGACGAGTTTTCGCGCATCGGTGACCGGGCAGCCGATGCCGACTGCCATCAGCGCGTCGCCGGTGGCGTAGCCGAAACTCTTGCGGATGGTTCGCGCCACGCAAAAGTACGCGGTGCCGTCGGGCATCTTCGAGAGCTGCGTCCGAATCCTTCCCGGCGTCAGAAACGCTGCGTGCACATCCCAACGCGGACATGATCCGGAGAAACGCGCGAAGCGGATGCCGGTGCCGCTGAAACGTTTGGAGATGTTGCCTGCGATGTCGACGCGAACGAAGTGGAACGGGACGCCCGGGCGCCCAGGATTCCGAAGAGTGGTGAGGCGGTGGCAGACCTGCTCCCAACTGGCCGTGTAGTGATGCTGCAGCAGCTCGATGTCGTAACGAACCTGTTCGCTGATTGAAAGGAACTCGTCGTACGGCATCAGCAGCGCGGCGGCGAAGTAGCTGGCCAGCGCGATGCGGCAAAGTTTCGCCGACTCGGCCGTCGTCAGAAATTCTCGCGAGCGCTCGACGATCGAATCGAGCAACGGCGCCGCTTCGATGAGTGCGAGTTGGTGCGCGAGCTGGAACTGCCGGCTCCACGGCGGAAGCACCGCGGAGAGCGAGAGCACGCGACGCTCCGGATCGTAGCGTCGCGTGGCTGTGCGGTCGCGGCCGACTGGGACGACATCGACTTCGATGCGATGTTTCTCGCGCAGGTATTGCGTCAGCGAACGATTGACATCGGAGCGATTCGGTAGCGCACGGCCGCCAACTTCTTCTGCGGCTGCTTCAAGCTCGGGGAAGTAGTTGACGTTGTGCTGCAGCACATCCGACACCTCCTCGGACGGCAAATGCGCCGGATCGATGCCGTGAAAATCCTGGCCGTCGTAGACCTTGCTGGCCAGTGCGCGCGTCGATTCCACAGTGGAGCGATAAGCGTGATACAGCGCCAGCACCGCGCGGGCGGTGGCGGGATGCTCGGCGAGATCTCGCATGTCGACCGTGGTGACGGCGTGCTCTTCGAACAGCGGATCGCCGAACGCTTCCTGAAGATCGCCGGCGAGACGCGAATGATCGTCGTCGGCAAATGAATTGAGCTCGACCTTCAACACTTGCGCGACTTTCACGAGCAAGTGCGCGGGAAGCGGCCGCTGATTGTGCTCGATGAGATTGAGATAGCTCGCTGAGATCTCGAGTTTTGCCGCAAGGTCAGCCTGCGTGATCCGCTCGCGGCGGCGGATGGATCGAACTTTGGTGCCGAGGGTGTTCATGAGGACCTCCGGGCTGGCACGGGGGTTGGACTGTCATGAGCGCCGCGAAATGATGACCGCCATTCTTTACAGTCATTGACAACTTTACGGCGGCGGCTTCACAACTCTTTACTTCGTAACATACAGATGGGTATCAACTTGGCCCATTCCGTGCTCCACTACTTTACACCATGACGACGGCTGTGATCGAAGTTGGAGCGGGGATCGATGTTCGCGGCGAGATGCGTCCCGAATGGGCGGAGATCCTGACGCCGGAAGCGCTCGCATTCGTGGCCGGACTGCATCGCGAATTCAATGCGCGACGGATCGAGCTTCTGGCGCGGCGCGAAGAGCGGAAGCAGCGCATCGATGCGGGCGAGCTGCCCGACTTCTTGCCGGAGACGAAAGAGATTCGCGATCGCGATTGGACTGTCGCGCCGATTCCAGCGGACCTGATGGATCGCCGCGTCGAGATCACCGGACCGGTCGACCGGAAGATGATCATCAACGCGCTCAACTGCGGCGCGAGCGTCTTCATGGCTGACTTCGAAGACGCCAACGCGCCGACGTGGTTCAACAATATCGACGGCCAGCTCAATCTTCGCGACGCGGTGCGGCGCACGATCTCGTTCGCTGCGGGCGCGAAGCAATACGCGCTGCACGAGAAGACGGCCACGCTCGTGGTGCGGCCGCGCGGCTGGCACCTACCGGAGAAGCATCTCGTCGTCGATGGCGAGCCGGTATCGGCCAGTCTCTTCGACTTCGGCCTCTACTTTTTCCACAACGCGAAAGAAGCGATCGCACGCAGCACTGGCCCGTATTTTTATCTGCCGAAGATGGAGTCGCACCTCGAGGCGCGGCTCTGGAACGATGTCTTCGTCCGCGCGCAGCAACAGCTCGGCGTTCCGAACGGGACGATCCGAGCCACTGTTTTGATCGAGACGATCCTGGCCGCGTTCGAGATGGACGAGATCCTCTACGAGCTTCGCGATCATTCCTCGGGCCTCAACTGCGGACGCTGGGATTACATCTTTTCCTTCATCAAGAAGTTCCGCGCGAAGAACGATTTCGTGTTGCCGGACCGCGGCAGCGTGACGATGGGAAAGCATTTCCTCGCGTCGTACGTGGCGCTGCTGATCAAGACCTGCCACCGGCGCGGCATTCACGCCATGGGCGGCATGGCGGCGCAGATTCCGATCAAGAACGACGACGACGCCAACGACGCAGCCATGCAGAAAGTCGTCGCCGACAAACTGCGCGAGGTGCGCGCCGGCCACGACGGCACATGGGTCGCGCATCCCGGGCTAGTTCCGATCGCGAAGAAGATCTTCGACGAAGGAATGCCCGGCGCGAATCAGATCGATCGCAAACGCGACGACGTGCACGTCACGTCCGCCGATCTGCTGGCGGTGCCCGAAGGCGTCATCACCGAAAAGGGATTCCGGCAGAACGTCAACGTCGGCGTCCTCTACCTCGAGGCGTGGCTCGGCGGCTTGGGATGCGTCCCGCTCTACAACCTGATGGAAGACGCAGCCACCGCCGAGATCTCGCGTACGCAACTCTGGCAATGGATTCATCACCACGCCCATCTCGACGACGGACGCGCGGTGACGGCGGAGCTCTACCGCCAGATCCGCGATGAAGAACTGAACGCAATCGGATCGCGTCCGCATCTCGATGCCGCGGCTTCGATCTTTAACGACTTGATCCTGAACGATGAACTTGCCGATTTCCTGACGCTCCCTGCATACGAAGAGCTCTTGAGGCTCGAAAAGGAGAACTGATGGCGAAACTGAAAGCAGTTCGCGACCCGAAGCAGATCGAGCGCGATTGGGAAAACAATCCGCGCTGGGACGGCATCACGCGCGACTACACGGCGGAAGACGTTCTGCGTTTGCGCGGCTCGATCGACATCGAGCAGACGCTCGCGGAGCTCGGCGCCAATCGTCTCTGGGAGATGCTCAACGACGAACCATACGTCAACGCCCTCGGTGCGCTCACGGGCAACCAGGCCATCCAGCAGGTGCGCGCCGGACTCAAGGCGATCTACCTCAGCGGCTGGCAGGTTGCGGCAGACGCGAACCTGTCGGGCCAGATGTATCCTGATCAGAGCCTCTATCCATCCAACTCCGTGCCGCAGGTCGTCAAGCGGATCAACCAAGCCTTGCAGCGCGCGGATCAGATCGATCACAGCGAAGGGAAGCACGACACGTATTGGTTCGCGCCGATCGTGGCCGATGCGGAAGCCGGTTTCGGCGGTTGCCTCAATGCATTCGAGCTGATGAAACAGATGATCGAATGCGGCGCCGCGGCAGTCCACTTCGAAGACCAGCTCGCCTCCGAGAAAAAGTGCGGCCACCTCGGCGGGAAAGTTCTTCTGCCGACGTCGCAATTCATCCGCACGCTTTCCGCGGCGAGACTTGCCGCCGACGTCATGGGTGTTCCGACGCTCGTCGTCGCGCGCACCGACGCGAACAGCGCCACGCTCCTCACCAGCGACATCGACGAGCGCGATCATCCGTTCCTCACCGGCGAACGAACGGCCGAGGGCTTCTTCATGATCAAGAGCGGTGTCGATGCGGCGATCGCGCGGGCCATTGCCTACGCGCCCTACGCCGATCTGCTGTGGATGGAGACATCGACGCCGGACATCGGCGAGGCACGGCGTTTCGCCGACGCGGTCCACGCGAAGTATCCGGGGAAGATGCTCGCCTACAACTGCTCACCCTCGTTCAACTGGGCGCAGAAACTCTCGGCAGACGAGATCGCGAGTTTTCAGAGCGAGCTAGGCGAACTTGGCTACAAGTTCCAGTTCGTGACTCTGGCCGGATTCCACGCGCTGAATTTCTCGATGTTCGAGCTGGCGCGTCAATACCGCGAAGAGGGGATGACCGCCTACTCGCGCATGCAGCAATCCGAGTTTGCCGCGGAAGCGCACGGCTACACGGCGACGAAGCACCAGCACGAAGTGGGCACCGGCTACTTCGACGAGGTCATGAACGTGATCTCGAACGGGCAATCATCGACGACCGCGCTGGCCGGATCCACCGAGGCTGCGCAGTTCGGCAGACATTGAGGAGAGATCATGGAAGACATCCGCGACTACCGATTCGAAGAAGAGAACGACGTCACCGAAGAAGAGCGCGAGTACGACGCCGCGCAGCGCGAGGAAGTGCCGTTTCATATCCCGCGGGATTGATTCAACGATCAGCCGCCGTATACTCGGAGCATGAGGACTCTGTCGCGCATCACTGCAGATCCGCAGGTTATGGGCGGCCGGCCATGCATTCGCGGCATCCGTGTCACGGTCGGTACGGTCGTCGGATTGGTCGCGTCCGGACACAGTCGGGAAGAGATTTTGAAGCTCTATCCCTACCTCGAAGAGGACGACATCGGCGAAGCGCTCGCGTATGCCGCGTGGCGCTCTGACGAGTTTGAGGTTCCGATCTCGCATCCCGGGGGATTAGATTCGTGAACCACAGAGACGCAGAGGACACTGAGGTTTTCTTTGTGTCCTCTGTGTCTCAGTGGTGAAAGCCTTTTCGAACTTCAATACGACATATCGTCATCGCTCAGCCCGAAGTGGTGGCCGATCTCGTGGATGACAGTTTCGCGGATCTGGTGCTTTGCTTCCTGGGCGCCGCGCGTCACGCGAAGGATTGGGCCGCGGAAGATGGCCACCTGCTCCGGCATCGTCATGGAACTAAAGCTGCGGCGGGTCAGCGGCGTGCCGCGATAGATGCCGAGGAGCTCGCCGTTGGGATCGTCCATCACGTCGAGATCGGAGGCGTCCGGCTCCTCTTCGACGACAACCACGATGTTTTCGAGCAGGTCCGCGAACCGCTCCGGAAGCGAGTCGAGCGCCTCTGCGACGAGGCGCTCGAACTCGGCGGAATCGATACTCACCAGCTACCAGCCGGCCACGATGTTGAAACCGGTCACCCAGCCTTTCTGCGGACGCTGGAACGGTTTGGCGGTGTAGAACTCGAGAGGAATGTACGCCAGCAGGAGGCGCAAACCGGCTCCCACGCTCGTCACCGGGATGTGATCGGTGGCGTTGTTTTTCTCGAAGCGAAACTTCACGGAGTCGTTCTTGCTCCAGGCCGCACCGGCATCGGCGAACGCGAAGAACTCGGTTGGAACGAAGCCGCTCATCAGACCGAACTGCCTGTTGCCGACCACGGGCACGCGAACCTCGAAGTTGCCGACCGCGACACGCGAACCGACCAGGCGGTCGAACACGGGACACGATGTCGAGCCCGGCGCACTGACGCATTCATCGAGACCGATCGAGTTGATGTCGTAGCCGTGGATCAGCGTGTCCTGACCGATGTAGAGCGGCGTGATTCTTCCGCTCTCGGCGTCGGCGCCGTAACGTCCGTAGTAAATCCCGCGGACCGCGAAGGTGACCGGATTCATGAAGTAGTACTTGCGCCAATCGGCCAGCGCGGTTTGGAACTTCAGGTCGCCCGAGTACGACGCTGCCTCATAGCGGTAACGTGTTCCACGCACGGGGGAGAGGAATCCGAACGATGAACTGTCGCCGACGAACGCCAGGGAGGCGTGGGCGAGATTCAGCGAGAAATTGAATGGCGACTGGTCGGTGGTGTCGGAGACGATCTGGTTGTTGACGATGAAGACAGTCTCGACCTCGGACTTCAACGCCTGATGCTCGAACCCGCCGCTGAATTCGAGGCGGCGCGTCTGGCTGAATGGATACTGAACGATGCCCGACACGTCGTCGTAGCGCTGAATATCGCGCTCCTGCTGGATGACGTCGGCGATGAAGGTCTGTCCGTTGATGTTCACGGGCGCCTGCCCGGACGAGGTGAACGCGGTGACGTACGGCAAGTGCGTCGTATCGATGCCCCAGTTCAGGCGATGGCGCTGATTGAGGTAGAAGACTTCGCCTGCGAGCTGGTCGGCGATCGTACCGACGCCCGAGGTTCCGCCGCCCTGGAAGGTCACGCCGATGTTGTGGTAGCCGAGAACGTCGCTGTAGTAAGCGCTCACGCTGCCGCCGACGCCCGTACCGAATGAGCTGACGCCGACGCCAACGGTCGGCGGCCCGAGGTAGGCGATGTGAAGCGATGGCTTGTACGACGTCTGCTGAAACACCGTGCTCGCCGGCAGCAGCCCCTCGGCGGGCGTTTGCATGTACGCGGTGATCGTCGAGCCGGTGCCGCGCAGCGGCGGAAGCTGCCCTGCTCGTGCGACCGATGAAGCTGCGGCCGTTGCAGTCGTTTCCACGGCGATGGTCGGCGGGTTCGCGTTGAGCCGGTAGATGTTGTAGTTGTCGTTTTCGTAGAGCGAGAAGGTGATGTCGCCCGTGCGCTGGGCGACCGACAGCGCTGGCGACATGTCGGTGATTCCGGACACGCCGGTCTGCACCCGCGTAACACGATTCACATGTCCGTCGGGCGAGTAGCGGTAGATGTCGGCGATGCCTTCAGGATTGGCGATGAAGTAGATGCTGCCGTCAGGTCCGTATTGCGGATTGATGTTCTTGGCGTTGGTGAAAAGAGGCAGCGTCTTGATCGTGCTGCTCGAGATCTCGATCGTCGAGATGCGCATTCCCTGAAAGTAGAGCTGTTCGAGATTGGCCTCGGGGCCCGTGCCGCGGTCCGACACGAAGGCGATGGTGCGCCCGTCCGGCGAGAAGGCCGGCTGCAGGTCGGCGTACTTGTCGTTGGTCAGGCGATGCACTTCTTTTGATTCGGTGTCGAAGAGGAAGAGGTCGGAGACTCCGGTGGCCTGTCCGGCGATGACCATCGTCTTGCCGTCGGGCGACCAGGCCACGCTGGTGATGGCATCGATGCCGGGCACTTTGAGCGTGTCGACTTTGCCTGACTCGACGTCGACGATGCCGAGGTAGTTGTCGCCGTGCTGGAACGTGATGAAGGCCAGCTTGCGCGAGTCCGCGGACCAACTGCCGGCCGAATCGACGAAGCGCAGCGCCTCGAAGTGACCGTTGCGGTCAGTCGAGGCCAGACGGCGAAGCACCTTGCCCGTTTGCGCATCGGCGAGGAAGAGATCGATGTCGAAAATCGCGCGAGTGGAGAGGAACGCGATGTACTTACCGTCCGGGCTGTACGCGGGACCGACGTTGAGATTGCCGCGCGATCCTTTCTTGCTGCCGATCAGCGGCGTCCCCGGCTCTGCCGGACGGTCGGCGACGATGGGGGCGTAGATGTCGTGCGCCGATTCCTGCCAGTCGGTGAACACTTGTTTGGCCGGCACGCCGAGCGCGCGATCGAACGCCGCTTCGGGATTGACCATGCCTGCGGAGAGGAAGTAGCGGACGACCGCATCGTCGCCAAAACGGCCGCCGATGTAGGCGAGAAGGGCCTGACCGTAGCGATACGGGAAGTAGTACGGATCGCCTTGAAGCTGGCGAAGATTGGGCATTCGGTTGTGCTGCTCGGCGTCGCGAATCCACATCGATGTCAGCGGATCGAACCGGCCTTTTGAAAAGTACTCGGCCATTCCTTCCACGATCCAGAGCGGCATCGTCTCCAGGTTGAAACGCCGGCGGCTGTTGCTGATGCTTGCGGCAATGTCGAACTGGAATACGTGGACCATTTCGTGGCCGAGAACGTGATCGTTCTCCGCGTAATCGCCGGTCAGAGGAAGGACGACGCGATTCATGAAGGGATCCGTAAATCCGCCCGTCCCCTCGCCGATCATCTCCGGCGTCGTGGTGGTCTGCTGGAAGTCGGCGGAGTTTGCGTAGAGGACGATCGGCTTGCGGTTGAACGTGTGGTTGAACGTGCGGGAGAGCCGCGTGTACCACCGCTCCGCCTGGCGTCCGACATCGTTCACGACGTCCGCTTCACGGTCGTAGTAGTAGATGTCGAAGTGCTCCGTCTTCAGCACTTTGAAGTCGAATTGCTCCCACTGGACCTTGTTGCGGCCGAAGTATTGAGCGTTCAGTGTGGTTGCGGCAAAAAGAAGAAAGAGGAAGGCGACTGCGAGTTTGCGCATCGAATGGACCTCTCCGTTGAACGTGTGATCCGCTGGGCGCCGGCCTGTGCAAATCCGTTGCCCCTTCGCGGCGAAGCAATGCTACTCCCGCACGGTTACCACGCTGTTGCAAATATGTGAACGGGCGCGGGTTATCGCCAGAATCCGAGTCACTTATGCAGCATTTTGAAGGCGTGGGTCCACGATCCCGACAGCACGCCGTGAAGAACCCAGACCATGCACATCGGCTCGAGATGGCGCGAGGACTCGATGCCGCCGAGGTCGATGACGGACCAGCCGAAGGCATCGCAGACCTGCGTGACCAGCTTCTTCGCTTCCGCGTCGTTGCCGGCGATGAACATGTCGGGAGGACCGCCGGGCAGATCGGGCTTGAAAAAGAGTCCGTTACCGACGGTGTTGAACGCTTTGACGACGCGCGCATCGGGCAGCGCGCGCTGAATCTGCTCGCCAAGCGAGTCGGTGTGCCCGACGGATAGCCGCGGAGCACCGCCGCTGAAGTCGAGCGGATTGGTGGCGTCGATGACGACCTTGTGATCGAAGTTCTTTTTAGCGGCGATGCTGATGGCCTCATGGGTGGCGACGCCATGTGTGGCCAAAACGATCAGATCGCCGAAGCTCGCGGCATCTTCGAACGTGCCGCTGGAAACGCGATCGCCTTCGCCGTCAACGAACTCGCGCAGCTTCTCGGGCGAGCGCGATCCGATTTTCACTTCATGCCCGAGCGCACCAAACGCATGCGCGAAGGACTTGCCGACGTCACCGGAACCGAGGATCCCGACTTTCATGTTTTTCATGAGTTGAATTTTAGCGCGGGTGCGGTTCTGGATGGTGATGAGTAGAAGCGAAATGTTGAATGTTGGATGTTGAGTGTTGGAGTTGAATGGCGGCAATTCAACACTCGATATTCAACACTGAA
>DATAMS010000277.1:0-4978 GCA_036260495.1 Thermoanaerobaculia bacterium | reverse complement strand
TCCTGTTTGCCGTAAACCGTATCGCCATTCCAGACGACAAAGTCCGGCGGATTGGCCGCGAGCCGTTGCACCATGTCGAGCATCGGCTTCGTCAACGGGTCGCTGCTATGCGCCGGCCGGTTGTCGCCCGCCACGACGAAGGTGAAGCTCGTCGATCCCAGACCCGGATCCAGCATCGTTGCCCCTGTCGGCAACTGGGTCATCAGCGGAAAGGGTTCCGCAGGTGCGGCCGGCGCAGTTGCCGGCGACGGCGCGGTCTTTTTCGCCTGACCCGACTCTTTCGCGGACGACTCTGCGGACGAAGTCTGCGCAGTCAGAGACAGAGTCCAGGCGAGCACAGCGAGTAGCGCGACGATTTTTTTCATGCGCCAAGTTTCGCACGAAACCGGTTGCCCCAACCCGGCACCGCCCCTATAATCCGCGCGCCGGAATTCTCCTCCGGCAAGCTGCCGTTAGCAGCGATACTTTCCACCATCGTGGGGCTGTAGCTCAGCTGGGAGAGCGCCTGCTTCGCACGCAGGAGGTCATCGGTTCGATCCCGTTCAGCTCCACCAAAATCGTCATTCCGAAACGCGGCCGAAAGGGCCGCGTTCTTGTTTGCGCCCAACTTCCGGAGCGGGCGCCCATTTCTACTTCTCAGTGTCACCGGCGGGATTCGAAAAAGGCGGCAAGCGAAAAGCGTCCTAAAACAGGCGTGCACCCTCGCGATGAGGGTGCACGCTGAGAATTCAGGACGACTGAGAATTACCGGCGGTACTGATCGCCACTGTCCACGCTGATGTCCTCGACAAAAACGCTTCCACGGTCCATCCGTCCGGTGATGCTGACGCGGTCGCCGCGGCGGAACGTGCCCCAACCCAGGCGTCCGTTGTACGTGCTGAGATCGACACTGATCGTGCGGCCGCGGTCGGTCTGCACGACCATCGAACGATTGCGGCGGTCAAACGACACGATCGTGCCGCTCATCCGGCGATCGTTGCCGAAGTACGAATTGGAATCCCTGTTCGATTGCAGAAGCTCGAATCCGAGAACCCGCGCATCGCGTCCATCGCCTTCACGGCTATAGACGGTCAGACGGACGACGTCGCCGGGCAGCAGAGTCGCCGCACCGTAACGCCGGCCCTGCGTGTTGCCGGTGATCGAGTTCGGAATGACCAGATCCATACCGTTCGTCAGCCTGATGCGCTCTCCGTTACGAGCGACCGCGACAGACGCGACGGTGCCTTCTACGACCCGATTTGCGTAGCCGCGATCGGCGGCGCGGTATGTCCCCGGATAGTTACCATATTGCGCAAAAGCAGACGACCCCAGCAGGAACGTGAACGCTCCAGCAAGGGCCACATTGCGAGTCAGGATCTTTGTATTGAACATGAGTGAGTGCCTCCTATTGGCGATGTTTCACCAGTGCTTATCGCAATAGAGGGGCCACTTTCGCCTCATCCATCATTTCTTTTTCATTCGCGAAAAATAGGAATTAACTGGCTCGCCGCCGGACTCAATTCGCAAAACGCAACTCCCTTTCTTTGCCACATCAGAAATGCCGGCGTATGCTCAGCGGGTTACCTTCTTTAACGCCTGATCAGCCGGTCGCGACAGGCGCGCTCGTGTTTCCCTGCTGCATCGTCAAACCACTTGCGCGTTCGCCACTGCCTTCATCCTCAGACGGTTTTTCCTGAAAGGATGCAAATGGCGGCTACTCGATCACGGCTCAAGGTCCCCGCACAACGCGGGCAGCAACAAGTTCCTCCCGAGGTGGATGTCATCGCGCCCGAGAGCGTCTTGCGCGTCGCCGGCATCGGCGCCTCGGCCGGCGGTCTCGATGCATTTCTCGATCTCCTGACTGCCATTCCTCCTGACAGCGGGCTGGCCTTCGTGCTGGTGCAGCACCTCGATCCGCGCCACGACAGCATGCTCGTCAACATCCTCTCGGGCGCGACCACGATTCCCGTGCAGGAAGTCACGGACGGGATGCACATCGAGGCGGATCACATCTACGTCATCCCGCCCGATGCCGAGCTGACGATCAAGTCCGACCTCCTCCGGCTGTCGCCTCGCATGCCAAAAGTTCCGCATCGTCCGATGGACACGTTCTTTGCCTCTCTTGCTCAGGACCGGACGGCCCGCGCCATCGGCATCGTGCTCTCCGGCAACGATGCAGACGGCGCGGCCGGTCTTCAGGCCATTCGCGATGCCGGCGGCATTACGTTCGCGCAGAGTCCCGAGACCGCGAAGTTCGACGTGATGCCCCGGGCCGCAGCCGCAGCAGCAGACTTCATCCTCTCACCCGCCGGCATCGCAGCCCGGCTCGTGAGCATCGCCCGTCGCGACGGCACGCACGCCAGTGAGCAGGACGCCAAACCG
Source organism: Thermoanaerobaculia bacterium (assembly GCA_036260495.1). Lineage (GTDB taxonomy): Bacteria > Acidobacteriota > Thermoanaerobaculia > Gp7-AA8 > Gp7-AA8 > JADGNZ01. The sequence continues at coordinate 2,617 of DATAMS010000277.1, read as the reverse complement.
GACGCGCCCGAATTCGAGCGCATCCTCCAACTGCTGCGCGCGACGCATCCCGTCGACTTCGCGCACTTCAAGAGCGCCAGCATCGAGCGCCGCATCCTCCGCCGCGTCCTCCTCGGCAACCATGAAAACCTGACCAGTTACGCGGAGTCCCTCGAAAAGGACCCAGCCGGCGTGGAGACGCTCTACCAGGACCTGCTGATCGGCGTCACGTCGTTCTTCCGCGAGCCCGCGCGTTTCGAGGCGCTGAAGACGATCGTGTTTCCGGCCATCGTGCAGAACCGGCATTCCGAGCACAGCGTCCGCATCTGGGTTGCGGGATGCTCGACCGGTGAAGAGGTCTACTCCCTCGCCATCACCCTGCTCGAGTTCATCGACGGCCATCCCCATCCTCCGCGAATCTCGATCTACGGCACCGACATCAACGAGCAATCCCTTCGCAAGGCACGGGCGGCGTCGTACTCCGACCGCGCCGTTGGCCGCGTGTCCAAAGAGCGCCTCGCGAAATTTTTCACGCTGGTTCCCGGCGGATACAAGATCAACAAAGCCGTGCGCGAGCTCTGCATCTTCGCCGCGCACGACGTCACGCGCGACCCGCCGTACTCGCGGATCGATCTCGTTACCTGCTGCAACGTTCTGATCTACTTCGATCCCGAGCTGCAGAAGAAAGCAGCGGCGCTCCTGCAATACGCGCTCGCCCCGGGCGGATTCCTCATGCTCGGCAGCTCCGAGAATCTGCGCGCCACGAATCAGCTCAGCGCCGTCTCGACGAAGCCGTTGATCTACCGCAAGAGTCAGGCGCCGGGAGCGCTTGCCACGTTCGACGTCGTGCCTCGCTCGCTCCATCCAAGCATCGCCACCGCTGCCTCCGCGCCCTCCGCGCGCCGCGCAGCGGGCGTTGCGCACGAAGAAGACGATGCATTCCTGGCCGCTCACCTTGCGCCGGCCGGAGTGCTCATCAACGAGCAGATGGAGATCACGCGCATCCGCGGCGAGATCGCACCGTTCCTCGCGCTGGAGCCGGGCGAAGTCTCGCTCAATCTCTTCGGCCTGATCCGCCACCACGAAGTTCTGGCCGTGCTGCGGCCGGCCGTGCGCAAGGCGTTCCGCGAAAAAATAACGATCAGCGCGGAAGACATCCTCGTCAGTGACGACGAAGGCCGCCGCTGCATTTCGTTCAAGATCATTCCGTACGGCGCGTCGCTGCCGGGTCACGACCGCTGCTGGATCGTCTTCCACGCGGTTCCGGAAGGCGCCACGCGCAAGGCGGAATCGTCCGTCAAGCGGAAAGAAATCGACGGCCTGCGCCACGCCCTGGCCGCCGCCATCGACGATCGCGAGCAGTTGGCCGACGAAGCGTCCGCCGCCGCCGAGGAAGCGCAATCGAGCGATGAAGAATTGCGCAGCACGAACGAGGAGCTGGAGACTGCCAAGGAAGAGCTGCAGTCTGCGAATGAGGAACTGAGCACGCTCAACGACGAGCTCCGGCTCCGCAACACGGCGCTTGTTCGGATCAATGACGACATCGAGAACCTCCTCGGCGCCGTCGAGATCCCCATCCTCTTCGTTGGTAGCGACCTCACGGTGCGCCGCTTCAACCTCACCGCCGGCTTGCTGTTCAACTTTCGTCAGGACGCCGTCGGCCGGCCTCTCAGCACGGCGCGCTCGACGCTCGACGTGACGGTGCTCGAGAAGCTCGTCGGAGCCGTGATCGAGACTGCCACGCCCGCTGACGTGGAAGTGCAGAATTCCGACGGCGACTGGCGGATGTTGCGCATCCGCGCCTACCGCACCTCGGACGCCAAAATCGACGGCGCGATCGTCGCCGTTCTCGACATCAACGTTCTCAAGCGAAGTGTTCTGGTCGCCGAGGAGGCCACGCGCGCCGCGACCATGCTGTCGAAGGCGAGCGCTCTCCTGGCGTCATCGCTCGACTATGAGACGACGCTCGGTTCGCTGGCGCGCCTGTCGACTGCGGCCTTCGCCGGCTGGTGCGCCGTCGACCTGCTCAACGACGACGGCTCGATCCGCCACCTCACCGTGTCGCACGCAAATCCGGTGATGCGCGATCTCGCTCTTCAGTTCCAACAGGAGGCGTTCAGCGAGCCCGAAAACGCGCCCGGTGCGCCACAAGCACTGCGCTTGCGCAAGTCGGTGCTGCTGACGGACATCGCCAGCTCGCAGCAGAGTGGCATCCGTCCCGCGGCGAAGATCACGCAGCTCATCGGCGCCCTCGGGTTGCGGTCGCTGATCAGCGTCCCGCTCATCGTCCGCGGCAAAGTTCTCGGCACGACCACGTTTACGTCGTCGCAACGCCAATACGAGCCGGTCGACCTGCAGCTCGCCGAGGAATTGTCGCAACGTGCCGCGATCGCCATCGACACGGCAATGCTCTTCCGGGAAGCCGAAAGCGCCAACCGCTACAAGGACTCTTTCATCGGGACCGTCGCGCACGAGTTGCGAACGCCGCTGACCTCGATCATCGGCTGGGTGCAGCTCGGGCTCAGGAACGACGACATGCGCAATGAAGCACTTCTTCGCGTCGAGGAGAGCGCGAACCTGCTCCGCGTGTTCACCGAGGACCTGCTGGATGTCACGCGCATCCGCGAACAAAAACTGA
>DATAMS010000270.1:0-15741 GCA_036260495.1 Thermoanaerobaculia bacterium | reverse complement strand
GGGCCGTATCGCTACGTTCGCAATCCGATGATCGCGGGCGTGATTCTCATCATCATCGCCGAGTCGCTGCTCTTCCGATCGCTGTCGCTCGCAGAGTGGGCGGCGGCGTTTTTCGTCATCAACGCGATCTACTTTCCGTTGATCGAAGAGCCACAACTGGAGAGCCGATTCGGCGAGGAGTATCGCCGGTACAAGCGGCATGTGCGCCGGTTCGTCCCGCGGATTCAGCCGTGGAAGGACATGGCGCAGTGAGCTAACATCTCATCCGAACGGAGGTCCAACCATGCCCGCAACACGCGACGTCAAGCCTCGGAGCGGTGATGTCCTTCTCCTCGTCGGCACGATGAAAGGTGCCTTTATTTTCCGCTCCGACGAGAAACGGAAATCGTGGACTGTTGGCGGTCCGTACTTTCCCGGCAGCGCCGTTTATGCGATGGCGTACGACGGCCGCGCGGGACGGCATCGCATCTGGGCCGCGCCGCACAGCATGCACTGGGGCGGCGTGCTGCGGTCGAGCGATGACTTCGGCAAGAGCTGGACGAATCCCGAATCGGCGCCGATCAAGTTTCCGGAAAGCGCGGGCGTGGCGCTCAATCAGATCTGGCAGATTGCGCCGGGCCGCGAGACCGAAGGCGACACGCTCTACTGCGGCGTCGAGCCGGCGGCGCTATTCGTTTCGCGCGATGCCGGCGAGACGTGGTCGCTGAATGAGGGACTCTGGAATCATCCACAACGCGAACGTTGGGTGCCGGGCGGCGGCGGGATGTGCCTTCACACGATCCTGCTCGATCCGCGCAGCCTCGATCGCATTCGCATCGCGGTGTCGACTGCGGGGATGTATGTGACCGAGGATGGCGGCGAGACGTGGCGGCCATCGAACAAAGGAGTTCGCGCCGATTTCCTGCCCGACAAGTACCCGGAGTTTGGCCAGTGCGTTCACAAGGTCGTGCAGTCGAAAGTGAACCCCGATCGGATGTTCCTGCAGAATCACTGGGGCCTCTATCGCAGCGACGACGCCGGCGAGAAGTGGAAGGACGTAGCCAAAGGCGTTCCGTCGGACTTCGGGTTCGCGATGGCCATTCATCCCGAGGATCCCGATTGCGCGTGGATCGTGCCGCTGGAGTCGGACGGATTCCGCTGCACGCCGGAAGGGAAGCTTCGCGTGTACCGAACGGAGAACGGCGGCAAGAGTTGGGATGCGATGACGAAGGGTCTGCCGCAAAAGGACGCATACGAAACGGTCCTTCGCGACGCGCTGGCCAATGATCCGCTCGATCCAGCCGGCGTCTATTTCGGTACGCGCAACGGAAAGTTGTTCGGCTCTTCGGACGAGGGGAAGAAGTGGTCGCAGCTCGCCGATGGACTTCCCGCGGTCGTGTCGGTCAAAGCCGTTCACATCTCGCTGCCGCGGAAACGCTGATTATGTCCCTCGTGTTCGTAATCCCCGGTCCCTTGCGCGAGCTCGCAGGAAATCGCGCCGAGGTGCGCGTGAAAGGCTCGGCGGAATCGGCGTCGAAGGCGCTGTCGCTCTTATGGGCGGAATGTCCGGGAGTCCGCGATCGCGTTGTCACCGAAATCGGAGAAGTTCGGCCACACGTCAACATCTTCATCGATGGCGAGAGCATCAAGTTTACTGGAGGATTGCAGTCGCCGGTGCGCGATGGGGCGGAGATTGTGATCCTTCCCGCGTTGAGTGGGGGATAGTTCGTCAGTCGCTTGACCGAACAGAGATTCGTCATTCGCAATCGCCGGGCTTCAGCCGGAATTCTTCCCAGAGCCGGTCCCAATTTCGGAGCCTGCTTTAGACGCGTTTTCCGCCGGCCCATCGATATCGTTTCAACGCCACTCGCCCCGCCAGATCAAACTCCACACCTTCCGCTTCGAGCAGCATTCGTTGCAATTCGTGCGAGTCGCCGGCGCTGCGCGGGGAGATCTCGCCGCGTGCGTTGATGACGCGGTGCCACGGGATGTCGTTGCCGTCCGGCAGGTCGTGCAATGCGTAACCGACCTGGCGCGCGTGGCCATCGAGTCCGGCAATCGTCGCGATCTGTCCGTACGTGGCCACGCGTCCGCGCGGGATGCGTTTCACCGCGGCGTAGATTTTGCGGCGGGTGTCGGATTTCGGGGGTCGGGTGTCGGAGCGAGGCACCGCCAAAGTTTACCGCTGCTTCAACTCCCGACTCCCGACAACCGAAACCGATAACTGACAACCGTCTCGCTCCCAAACCCTACTCCCCACTCCCCACACCCTATCTGCTAACATGCACACCCTTTTGGTCACGTAAAGGAGTCAGCATGCCTCGCCCGTTTGCTTCCGGTCAGATTGCTTTCGGCCTCGTCTCGATCCCGGTGAAGCTCTTCTCGGCCACCGAGGCGAGCGAGAAGATCAGCTTCAACATGATTCATAAGGACTGCGGGAACCGCATCCAGCAGCAGCTCTTCTGTCCCAAAGACGAGCGCACCATCTCGCGCGAAGAGGTCGTCAAAGGTTATGAATTCGCGAAGGGGCAGTACGTTCTCTTCAACGAGGAAGAGCTGAAGACGCTCGAAGAAAAAGCGACGCAGGCGATCGAGATCAGCGAGTTTCTGCCGAAGGAAGCGATCGATCCGATCTACTTCGCGAAGGCGAATTACGTCGCGCCGGACAAAGGCGGCGAGCGCGCCTACTCGCTGCTCACGAAAGCGATGGAGCAGACCGGGCGTTGGGCGCTGGCCAAGTACGCAGCGCGCGGCAAGCAGTACCTCGTCATCCTCCGCCCGCTCGGCAATGGTCTGGTGATGCAACAACTTTTCTACCCGAACGAGATCCGCTCGATGGACGAGCTCGACCTCGGCGACGCCATCGTCAAAGACAACGAGCTGAAGATGGCCGTGCAGCTCGCCGAGATGGGAGCGGCCGACGAATTTCATCCCGAGAACTACCGCGATGAAGTGGCCGACCGGATCAAGGCCACGATTCAACGCAAGATCGAAGGCGAGGAGATCACGTCGAACCTCGTCGAAGAACCACGGGCGCAAGTCATCGATCTGATGGAAGCGCTCAAGGCCAGCCTGGCCAAGCCGCGCGCGAAAACGGCGACGAAGAACAACAACGCCGCGCCGGTGCGGATGACGCCGAAAGCGGAGGAGAAGCGCAAGCCGGCGCAGTCGTCGGCGCGGAAGGTCGCCGCGAAAAGCAGCGCACGTTCGAGGTAGCGAAGCGGAACGCTGCCGTCCCGGCGGCTGGCCTGGCGGCGTCTCGCCGCCAACCGGCTAGAATCGAGTTATGTCTTACTCCGTGCGGGAAGTCGCGGCGATGCTCGGGCTCTCCGCCGCGCAGATCCGCTCGTATGCCGCGAAAGGATTTCTTGCGCCGGAGCGCGACGCCAGCGGCGAGCTTCTCTTCGGATTTCAGGACCTCGTCATTCTCCGCACCGCCGCCGAGCTGACCGCGGCGCACATCCCGACGCGCAAAATCCGTCGCGTGCTAGCCAGCGTGCGCGAGCAGTTGCCGGAAGGGCGATCGATTGCCGGCGTCCGCATCGCCGCAGACGGAGAGCGCGTCGTCGTCCGCGACGGCGACGCAGTCTGGAACCCGGAGTCAGGTCAATCGCTCTTCGATTTCTCCGTCGCCGAGATTGCCGAGAAAACCAAACCGATCGCGCTCGCCGCTGTGCGCGATGCGCGTGCCCGCCGCGACGATGACCTCGGCGCCGACGCCTGGTACGAGCTCGGCTACGACCTCGAGGTCAGCGATGCCGAGGAGGCGCGCGATGCGTACGAGAAAGCGGTGGCGCTCGATCCCGCCCACATCGACGCCCACGTCAACCTCGGCCGGTTGTTGCACGAAAGCGGCGAGCCCGCTGCGGCGGAAGTTCACTACCGCGCCGCGCTGAAGATCGACGCGCAGCATCCCGTAGCAATGTTCAACCTCGGAGTCGCACTTGATGACCTCGGGCGGCTCGCCGAGGCCGCGAATGCGTACCAAAAAGCACTCGATCTCGATCCGGAAAATCCGGACGCTCACTACAACCTGGCGGGCATCCTTGAGAGGCAAGGAGACAAAGCGGGCGCGGTGCGGCATCTGACGCGGTATCGCGCGTTGACGCGGTAGGTGCTCTGCCGGTTCGTCGTTTGTTTCGAAACGAGTGTTGAATGTTGGATGTTGAATGTGAATGTTGAATGGATGCGCGGCGTATCGGGACCTCTGTGGCAGGGATTCTGAAGCGCGGTGCATTCAACATTCACATTCAACATCCAACACTCAACATTCTCTTTTCAATCACGACACCGTCCCGTCTGCTAACCTAACAACGTGTCCACCATCGCGCCGCAGCCCGCGCCATCCGAGCGCCTCCTTGCGCTCGATGTCTTTCGCGGCATCACCATCGCTGGAATGTTGCTCGTCAACAATCCGGGGAGTTGGAGCGCGATTTATCCGCCGCTCGAGCATGCGGATTGGAATGGCTGGACGCCGACCGATCTGGTTTTCCCGTTCTTTCTTTTTATCGTCGGCGTGACGACGCACTTGTCGTTGAGCAGGCGCGATCCAAACACGCTGACGATGAAAATCATCCGTCGCGGACTGATGATCGTGCTGGCGGGTGTACTGCTCAACGCCTTCCCCTTTTTCTGGTGGGGCAAGACGGCCGGCATCCCTGATCCGACATTTCTCCAGCGCATCGTGTGGCGTGCGCAGCATCTTCGCTACATGGGCGTGTTGCAGCGGATCGGATTCGCGTACATCGGCGCGGCGCTGCTGACGTTGCGCACGACGTGGCGGCAGCAGATCGCTATCGTCATCGCCATCCTCCTCGGGTACTGGATGATCATGACGCTCGTCCCCGTGCCCGGCACCGGCACGATCGGCTACTTCCTGCTCGACCAGCCGGAGAAGACGCTGGCCGCGTACACCGACCGCCTGATCCTCGGCACGAATCACATCTGGGTGTCGACGAAAACGTGGGATCCGGAAGGTCCGCTCTCGACGTTGCCGGCAATCGCAACCGCGATGCTCGGCGTTTTTGCAGGCCGTTGGCTCACGGATAAGAAACGCGCGCTGCTCGAGCGCATTGCCGGTCTTTTCGGCGTGGGATGCCTCGGCATGGTTGCTGGCAGCTTGTGGAGCTGGATTTTTCCGATCAACAAGAATCTCTGGACGTCGAGCTATGTCGTCTTCACCGCCGGTTTCGCATGCGTGATGCTGGCGACGTGCGTCTGGATCCTCGACGTCCATCAGATTCGTCGCTGGTCGCGGCCGTTCGCGATTTACGGCCTCAATCCTCTCGTCGCATTTGTCGGTTCGGGCGTGATGGCGCGCTGCACTGACTCGCTGATCAAGCTCGACATCGGCGGTAAGAAAGTGTCGCTGCATCAGGCCGTTTACGACGCGGTCTTCGCTCCGTATTTCCCCGCCAAGTTCGCCTCCCTCCTCGGCGGACTGGCCTTCGTCGCCTTCTGGCTGGCCATTCTTTGGGTGCTCGAACGGCGCAACATCATTGTGAAGTTGTAAACAGCGCCGTCGCACGGCTGTCGAATGTGGGTATTCTTCAAGCTTGGACTTGAAAAACTCGTGTTTCGGGAGATCTTGATGCGGAGAGTGATGGTTACAGCCGTTGTCACGTTGTTCATGACGATCGGTGCGGTTGCACAAAATAACGTTGCACAACACGACCACTCGATGATGACCATGTCGCCCGAGGCGCAGGCGGAGCACTTGGCGCGGCTGCGGGCGGAGCTCGAAGCGGGCTCGTCCCACGGACCGGTCATCCCCCAGCCGGAAAGTGTTCAGGGTCTCGCGGTCCAGAACATCACGATGACGGCAAAGAGCTTCGACTTCACGCCAACGTCGTTCACGGTGAATCAGGGCGATCTGGTCAACATCACCTTCACGGTTCCTTCCAACGACGCATCAACGGTGGGCCACGGACTGCTGATGTCCACCTACGTCGAGAACGGCGTGAATGTCGCGCGCGGCTCGTCCAAGCTGATCTCGTTTACGGCCACGACGGCCGGCAACTTCCAGTATGCCTGCAACATCCCCGACTGCGGAACGGGCCATAGCAGCATGTCAGGAATCATGATCGTGAGGGCGGTCACCAATCCTGCGCCCTCGATCAGCAGCATCGCCCCCACGAGCGGAAGTCAGACCGGCGGCACCTCGGTCACCATCACCGGAACGGGATTCCTTTCCGGCGCGACTGTCAAGTTCGGCGGAACGCTGGCAACGAATGTAACCGTGACATCGACTTCGATCACGGCCACGACTCCTGCGCATGCCGTTGGGAAAGTCGATGTCCTCGTCACGAACAGCGACGGCCAGTCGGCGACGCTGGCTCAGGGCTTCACGTACGCGCTGCCAGCGCCAACGATTACGAACATCTCGCCGGCAACGGGACCAACCTCCGGTGGCACGCTCATCACGATCACGGGGACGAGCTTTCAGGACGGCGCGACGGTGAAGATCGGCGCGTCGCCGGCGACGGACGTCAATGTGGTCAGCACGACATCGATCACGGCTCGCACGCCGCTCGGTCCGGTGACCGAGCAGCTCACGGTCGACGTCGTCGTCACGAATCCGGACAGCTCGAAAGCCACGGCCGCGGGCGGATTCACGTACACGGTGCCGCCGCCCGCGGTGATCAGCGTGACTCCGAATACAAATGTGCCTACAGGGGCAGTCGGCGCGGGGCCCATCGTCGTGACGATCTTCGGTGCCGGTTTCTCGACCGCGCTCCACACCTCGGCGACCGTCGGCGGTATTCCGGTGGGACAGCTCTCGGTGGTCGACGCGGTGACGATCCGAGGGACGTTCCCGACGCACTCCCCCGAATCGGCCGACGTCGTGGTGACGGTCGGTACCACGAGCGCGACTCTGAAGAACGGATTCTCGTGGCAGAGCGCGCCGCCAAGACGTCGTGCTTCGAAACCGTGAGTACTCGGGAGTCGGGGGTTCGGGAGTCGGGTGTCGGAGTTAAAGCTGCTCCGACTCCCGACTCCCGACTCCCGACTCCCGCGAATCAATACAAGAGGTACTTCGCGCGCCGCGCCGCGAACGCCGCTTCATCCTCGCGCCACATCGCGATGATTTCGGACAACGGCTTATTCGCGCGAATCGCATCCAGCGTGGCCGGGTCGCGCAGCAGCGTGGCCAGCTTGTCGAGCGCGAAATCGTTCGGATAGAGCCTGTGCAACACGAGCGCGATGGCGACGCCGGTTGCGACCGGCCGCCACGCGTTGCGATCGGTGATCGTCATCCGCACGCCGCCGCAGTGCTGCTTCGCGAAGTTGCTTGATGTGGGCGTGAACTCTGTCGCCTCGAAGCGGATGCCCGGGAGTGACATCGCCGTCAGCTCGCGCGCGAGCACGGCGCCGTCGACGTACGGCGCGCCGAGGATTTCGAAGGGCGTGTCGGTGCCGCGCCCGACCGAGACCGCCTGCTCCACGATTCCGATCCCCGGATACAGCGTCGCTTCGGTCAGGCTGCGCATGTTCGGCGACGTGTTGATCCACGGCAGTCCAGCGTCATCCATCCAAAGCTCGCGCCGCCAGCGTTGCAGCGGAATCACGGTCAAGTCCGCGCCGATGTGGCGCTCGTCGTTGAACATCCGCGCCAGCTCGCCGACCGTCATTCCGTGGCGAATGGGGAGCGAGTGCCAGGCGACGAAACTCTCATCGGCGTGCAGCAACGGCCCTTCGAAGGCAACGCCGCCGATTGGATTGACGCGATCGAGCACGATGAACTTGATGTGCGCCGCTGCCGCCGCCTCCATCGCCAATCCCATCGTCGAGATGTACGTGTAGTAGCGCACGCCGACGTCCTGAATGTCGAAGACGAGCGCGTCGAGTCCGGCAAGTTGCTCCGGCTTCGGTTTGCGCGCATCGCCGTAAAGGCTGTAGACCGGCAGGCCGCTGACCGGATCGCGCTCGTCGCCGGTCTTCGCATCGGCCGTCCCGCGGATTCCGTGCTCCGGCGAGAACAGCGCCACGAGCGTGACGCCCGGCGCGCTGCGCAACAAATCGATGGTCGGATTCCAGGCGCGGTCGATGCCGGTGTGATTCGTGATGAGGCCGACGCGCATGCCACGCAACGGCGCGTATCGCTCCGCTTCGAGATGGTCGATGCCGTTGTTGGTGTCGGCGCCGCCGAAGACGAAATGCACCTGGCCGCCCGCGCGCACCGGCAGCGCGCGCACAGGCGTTTCGCGCGGAACATGCGCGGCCTCGGCTGCGAGCGTGCCGAGCGCGAGCTGCAAGCGGACGACGTCGCCGGTGCCGTTCGGATGCACGCGGTTCGAAAGAAAAATGTAGAAGGTCTTCGAGAAGGGATCGATCCAGAACATGCCGCCGGTGAATCCGGTGTGGCCGAACGATCCGAACGGGAAGACTTCGCCGCGCGGCCTGCTGAACGATGAATCGAGATCGAGTCCGCCAGCCCGCCGCACGGCAACGTTCGCCGGCGATTGAACGCTCGTCATCTTCGCGACGGTCTCCGGTTTGAAAACCGGCGCGCCGCCGCGCAGCAACATGCGGCAATAGATCGCGAGATCGTGAATCGTGACGAACAGCCCGGCGTGTCCGGCAACGCCGCCCATGTTTCGGGCAGTTGGATCGTGGACCACGCCACGCAGCATGCCCTCGGGAGTTTGCTCGGTTGGGGCGATACGTGACGCAGGTGTCGGGTTTCGGGTGTCGGGTGTCGGAGCGATCGCTCGCGCGCCGGCGCCTTTCTCCGACTCCCGACTTCCGACATCCGATCTGCGAAATCCCGTGTCTCGCATCCTGAGCGGCTCGAAGATTTCGTGCTTGGCGAAGACGTCGAGCGGTTCGCCGGAAACGCGGCGCACGATCTCGCCGAGGAGCTCGAAGTTGATGTCGCTGTATCGAAATGTGTAGCCCGGCCGCTGCCTCGGCTCCTCGGCGATCGCCATTCGGATCGCCGTGTCGTAGCCGCTCCACGCAGGTGTGAGGTCGAGGTCGGGGCGAAGGCCGGATGTGTGCGTGAGCAGATGGCGGATCGTTATCTCGTCGCGCCAGCCGCCTTTGAATTCGGGGATGTAGCGGCTGACCGGCGCATCGAGCTCGATTTTTCCACGCTCGATCAGCAGCCAGATGCTCGGCGTCGTAGCCACGACCTTCGTAATCGACGCGGCGTCGAAGATCGTATCGATGGTCATCGGCTCGACGGCCGGAACGAGCGCGCGGTTGCCGTATGCCTTCTCGTAAATCGCGCCGTCGCGCTCGAGATGAAAGACGCCACCAGGAAGTTTGTGCGCGGCGATGGCGGTCTCGATCGTGCGATCGATCTCGCCGAGAGCTCCTGGGTCAAGTGCCGACGTTGGTGGCCTGACGGAAACACAGTCAGTGACAGCGAGTGCGGCGACGAGAACGTATAGGGCTTTGACTTGAAGCGATCGCATGGAATCGCGAGTTTAGCCCGCATTTCTCACGCGATCAGCGACTACCATCAATCGAGAGCAGGGATAAGAGTCTGAGAAATGCCAGTTAGATTGCGAGCGTGAGGACCCCCAACCGGTAGCCGGTCCAGATCATCGCCTCACTTCTTTGCGCTGATGAGCTGGAACATGTCTGCCGTTCATCATGACAACGCATGCGGCGAGACGCGATCCGGTCTTGAACAGAGGTCAGTGACTATTCGTTGGACGGACCGAGTCGGGAGAGCTCTGACCAGAGGTCGTCGAGATCGATGACCAGTCCGGGGCAACCCGGAATGGGATCCATCCTTCCCTCGGTGGCCCGCGCGGCGCGAGCGTAACGCGCACCAAGCAGCTCGAACACTTCGAGCGATTGCAAGCTGGGGTCGAGAATCCAATAGAAGCGCACGCCAAACGCCGCGTATTCGTCCATCTTCTCGATGCGGTCACGGCGTTCATCGCGGGGCGAGGGCGATACGACTTCCACCACGATGTCGGGTGGTACACGTACGATTCCACGTCGTGGCAGGTGACTCCCGTCCGCGCCGAGGTACACAGCGACATCGGGCTTCCGGCCGCGATCGGAACGCACGGCATACTTCGCCTCGGATCCGAATACGAAGCCGCCTCGGCCGAGCCACGTCCCGAGCAAGTGAACCAGCCAGGACACGACTAACTCATGAACGAGATCGGGCGCCTCCTCCTCCTCGAGACGGCCATCGACCAACTCGCCCGGCTCATCCTCGGGCATAGCGGCCCATTCCTCGAACGTCATGGCACGACCGAGTTGTGGCCGCGCAGGGTGCTCCGAGGCGAACGACATGATGAGCTGGATATTAGCAGCCTGCGCACGCAGCGGATCGCTAGGACTCAAACGCCGGCTGTGCTTCCGCGGTGTCAAATCTTGCGACGGCAGCGCCGATGATCAGTGTCGTCAGCGATCCGATGACGGTGTACCAGGGCCAGGCGATATGCGTTGTGGCGAAAACGGCCGTGACGGCGGCGATGCCTGCGCTCATCCCGGCGAGCGCGCCGATGCGGCCGGCACGTTTTGCGCTGCCGAGGAGAAAGACGCCGAGGATGGGACCGTTGATCAAGGAGGCGACGCCGAGCGCGGTGTCGACCGCCGAACGTGCCTGACCTTGCAGCGCGAGCGCGACGCCGATCTGCGCGACTCCGGCGACGATCGTCAGGATTCGCGAAACGCGCAGGTAGTGGCCGTCGCTGCGTCCGCGGACGAGCGGTTGGTAAAGATCGGAGACGGCCGTGGCTGCAATCGAATTGACGGACGGCGACGTCGCTGCCGCAAGGACCGCGGCTACGAGCAGACCTGAAAGTCCGATCGGTACGTGGTGGACGATGAAATCAGGAAAGACCTGATCGGGCGTGCGAAACGGCGCGGCGGCCGCGTCCGTCGCGTACCCGGGCAGCGATGACGGATGGTAGTAGCCGAAGAGGAGCACGCCGATGAAAAGGAAGACGGCGAACTGCACGAGGATGACCACGCCGGAGACGAGGAGCGCCGCCTGCGCTTTGCGCGCGCTGGTCGTGCACAGATAACGCTGCACCATGTACTGATCGGTGCCATGCGTGGACATGTTGAGGAACGCGCCGCCGATCACGCCGGCCCAGAACACGTAAGGGCGCGTGAAGTCGAGCGAAAAATCGAAGAGGCGGAACTTTGACGCCGCGCTTCCCGCCGCAATCGCGCCGGACATTCCGCCGGGGATGGCGTGAATCAGGATCGCAATCGCGGCGCCGGCACCGATGATGTAGACGCCGACATGAACGATCTCGGTCCAGATCACAGCCTCCATGCCGCCCACGGTCGTGAACAACAACATCACGCCGCCGATGCAGACGACGGAGATCGCCGCCGCCGTGGCGATGTCGGTCTGCGGAAGAAAGGCATGCCACACGGTCGACATCACCACGGACGTCAGCAGAAGGCGCACGCCGTCGGCAATCGTGCGCATAATGATGAAGAGAGACGCCGCCAGACTTCGCACGCTGCCGCCAAAACGGCTACGCAACAATTCATAGATCGTCAGCAGATTCCGGCGAAAGTAGGCCGGAATGAAGATGAGGCAGATGACGATGCGCCCGATCAGGTAGCCAAACACGAGCTGCAAAAACGTGAAGTTGCCACCTCGTGCGTAAACAAGCCCAGGCACGGAGATGAACGTGATCGCGGAAGTCTCGGTGGCCACGATCGATCCCGAGATCGCCCACCACGGAAGATCGCGGCCTGCCAGAAAATAATGGCGCGTGGTCTTCTGCCGCTTCCGGCACCAGAACCCGATCGCGACGACGCCGCCGAGGTAGGCGACGATGATGACGAGATCGACAGGCGCCAAAGTGGGGAGATTGTATGCGTCCCGCTGATGCGGCGGCGAACGAACATTGCGTGATCGAAGCGGAGTGTTGAGTGTTCAATGTTGAGTGTGTTGTTGTATGGAGTTGATTCCCGCCCCTCGCGCGTTCATTCAACACCCAACATTCAACACGCAACATTGAACATTCGGCTGTTCTACGACCCGATTGCTAGTCGCCCTTACCGTCCTTCATCAGCGGTTCCACCTTCCCCGTAATCAATCGCGCGCCGCGCTGGAACGTCAGGTAGGCCCAGGCCCATTGCAGGATCACGAGGAGGCGGTTGCGGAAGCCGATGAGGAAGAAGATGTGGACGCCGAGCCAGGCGGCCCAGGCGATGAAGCCGCTGAGGTGGATGCGGCCGAAATCGGCGACACCAGCGGCGCGGCCGATCGTGGCCAGCGAGCCTTTGTCGAAGTAGCTGAAAGGGAGCGTTGATTTGCCATCGAGCATGCGCGCGATGTTTTTCCCGGTGTGCGTGCCTTCCTGAATCGCGGCGGGCGCAACGCCGGGAACGGGCTTGCGGTTGGCCTGCATCGCGGCGGCAAGATCGCCGATGACGAAGACTTCCGGATGCCCGGGAACGCTGAGATCGGGCTCGACGAGCACGCGGCCGGCGCGGTCGAGCGGGACGCCGAGCGAGCGCGCCAGCGGCGAGGCTTGGACGCCGGCTGCCCAGAGAACGGTGCGCGCGGGGATGATCGTTTCGCCGGCCGCGACGTCGTGATCGGTGACGCGCGTGACGGTCGCATTCGTCATCACTTCGACGCCCAACGACTGCAGTTGCGCGGCTGCCTTCGCGGAGAGATCGGACGGGTAGTTCGGGAGGAGGCGATCGAGTCCTTCGATGAGGATGACGCGGGCGCTGGAAGGATTGATGCGCCGAAAATCGCGGAGCATGGTTTGCCGCGCGATCTCCGAAAGCGCGCCGGCCAGCTCGACGCCGGTCGGTCCGCCGCCGGCGACGACGAAGTTGAGCCAGGCCCGCTGGCGCTCCGGATCGCTCTCACGCTCCGCCGCTTCGAACGCCAGCAGCACGCGGCGGCGAATCTCGAGCGCGTCCTCGATCGTCTTCAGGCCGGGTGCGTTTTCCTCCCACTCGGCGTGGCCGAAGTACGAGTGCGTCGCGCCGGTGGCGATGATGAGGATGTCGTAGGCAAGCTGGCCGTCGGCGAGTTGGATGAGCTTTTGATCGAGGTCGATCGAGGCGGCGTCGCCGAGGATGACGCTGATGTTTTTCTGTTTGCGGAGGATGCTTCGAATCGGCGCCGCGATATCGCTCGGATTGAGCGCGGCCGTCGCAACCTGGTAGAGCAGCGGCTGGAAGAGGTGATAGTTGCGGCGGTCAACGAGCGTGATCCGCACCGGCGCGCGGCGCAGCGTCTTCGCGGCGTACAAGCCGCCGAAACCGCCGCCGATGATGACGATGCGTTTTTCGTTCATGTTGCGATAGGGTCTAAAGTGCCGAATAGGCCTGATCACCTTAGCGACGATCGTCTTCGGCACTTTAGACTTTAGACCTGACCCCTAACAAACTCCTCGCCAAAGAGCGTGAACGATTTCACCTCGCCGTCTGCGCCCAAGCGGAACTGCACGCTCTCGTCAATGTCTTCGATGGTATCGATGGCGCTGAAGTTGTCGTAGTTTTCATGAACGAGCGGGATCGTCAGGCGCTCCCAGTGCAGCACGAGGGTGCCATTCGCGACGGCGATCGTGGCGTCGCCAAAGCCGGCGTTGTGAAACGTACCGGCGTATGACGAGAGATCGTGCGACGGCTTCGGCGCAGTGACGCGTTTGGCTTCGCGCTCGTTGCGTTTAGCCTCCGCCTGCAAACCGTCTTTCTTCTCGTTGTCGAGCAGGAGCGTGTTCCAGTTCCGAGCGGGCGCGCCGAGAAATTGATCGAGGATGGTGTTGCGCAGCGCGGCCAGCGCCGAGCCGCGGCCGATGTTCTCGAGGATGACGATGCCGAGGTGGCGCTTCGGGACGAGAGCGACATTGGTGCGGAAACCGTTCAACGCTCCGGCGTGCGCGACGAGCAGCTCGCCGTGATAGTCGGAGGCGTTCCACCCGAGGGCGTAGGTGAGGAAGTTCTGGTCGGGATAGAGCGCGCGCGTTGCCGGTCCGAGCGGAATGATGGTCTGCGGCGTGTGCGTCTCGTCGAGGGCAGCTTCGGACAGCAGGCGCTTGCCGTCGATGGCGCCGCCGGCGAGCTGGAAGCGAAGCCACTGCGCCATGTCGTGCGCGGATGACTTGATGGTGCCCGCCGGCGCGAGGGCGTCGTAATTGCGCATCGGTTGAACGGCGGCGCGCTCGTTCTTGTCGTCCCAGCGATGGCCGGTGGCGTGATCGGACGCGGGCCAGCCGGCGAAGGCGATGCGCGATTCGGTCATGCCCAGCGGCGCGAAGATGCGCGTGCGGATCAGCTCTTCCCACGGCATTTTCGCGGCCGATGCCGCGGCCTCGCCGGCGGTGACGAACATGAGGTTGTTGTACTCATACGACGTGCGGACCGGCTTCGAGATTTTCATCGCGCCGATGCGTTTGATCAACTCATCGCGCGAGAAGTCGCTGTCGTCCCACAGCTCGTCGTGCCGCGCCACGCCGCTGCGATGCGAGGCGATGTCGCGCAACGTGATGAGCGAGTCGGTGCATGCATCGGAGATGTGAAAGCCGGCGACGTAGTTGCGAACCGGATCGTCCCACGAGAGTTTTTTTTCATCGGCGAGCATCGCCATCGCCGTGGCGGTGAAGGCTTTCGTCGTCGAACCGATCTCGAAAAGCGTGTCAGCAGTGACCGGATCGCTCTTGCCAATTTCTTTGATTCCGTAGCCTTTGACGAAGATGACGCGATCGTTCTGGACGATTGCGATGGCGAGGCCCGGAAGATGCCAGGCGGCCATCGTGTCGCGCACGTCTTTTTCGATGACGGCGTCGCTGAGTTGTGCAGACGCGGTGACGGTGATCAGAAAAAGCCAGACGGTGATGACGAAGCGGCGCATGCATGTCATTCTATTCGTCATGCGCCGCACCGCTTCCGCTCTGCTCGTCCTCCTTATGCTTTCGTGTTCGGTCTTCGTCGTCTACGAAAAGCAGGAGATGGACACGCTCTACTTCGGGACGCAGAAGCCGGACGGCACGCCGCCGGTGACCGAAACGGAGTGGCAGCGTTTCCTGGAGGACGAGATCACGACGCGCTTTCCCAACGGCCTGACCACCTGGGACGCCTCGGGGCGCTGGCGCGATTCACACGGTGTCGTCGAGCACGAGCGAACGCATGTCGTCCAGATCGTGCATCGCGCAAACGGCGAGGAAGAAGGCCGTATCGCCGCGATCATCGCGCAGTATAAGAAGACGTTCGCGCAAGAGGCGGTGTTTCGCGTGCGGAGCGATGTTTGGATGCCGCGGTAGTTTCGCGCGAAGCGCTTTGGAGTGCGGTGGCGCAGCCACCGCTTTTGCATCTGGTGCCATTAACGAAGCGCTCGTGTTTCCAAGTTTGTTTGACGTGATCGCACGCGCTTGAAAGCGGCGGCTGGCGCCACCGCACTCC
The DNA here is from genome assembly GCA_036260495.1 of Thermoanaerobaculia bacterium. Taxonomy (GTDB): domain Bacteria; phylum Acidobacteriota; class Thermoanaerobaculia; order Gp7-AA8; family Gp7-AA8; genus JADGNZ01. Next base: position 408 of record DATAMS010000270.1, on the reverse strand, counting down.
AAAGCGCTTCGCGCGAAATGATCGGCTGCGCGAAGAGATGCGGCGCCGGGCGGTCTCTGTCGCCCGCTGAAGCGGGCTCGCAACCTGGTGGGACTCCGCGAAAACCACCGGCTGAAGCCGGGCTGAAGCCGTGGGTTCTCAGGGACGTCCCAACCTCGTTGAGCGCGCTTCAGCGCGCGAAAGATGGCTGCGATTCACGCTGCGCAGGCAGGTCCCGATGGAAAAATATTGCTCGTTCAGGACGAAAGCGATCCCGTTTCCCGCCGCTTCTCCAGCCACCAGCGCCCGAGGTAAAAGAGTGATCCGGCTGCCATCACGTACAGGCCGCCCGCTTTCAATCCTTTTTGTGGCGATGTCACGATGTAGCCCCACAACCCGAGGGCGATGATTGCGGGGAGTGGGTAGAGC
>DATAMS010000268.1:0-2898 GCA_036260495.1 Thermoanaerobaculia bacterium | reverse complement strand
CGGCCGTGCCGCTGTAGTTGATGCTCTCGTTGGCCGTGGAGCTTTCCGAGGATGCGACGACCGCCCAGGACGAACCGTTCCACTTGTAGAGATAGAGATCGAAATCAGCGCCGCTGGCAGGGCCCGTGAGCTGGGCTGTCTGCGCGCCGGTTACCGTCGTCTGATAGTACGTACCGTTCGGCTGGATCTGCGATGCGCCCGTGCCGCTGAGCGTGCCGGTGTACGTGGTGCAACCGCCGCCACCACCGCCGCCGCTGTATGTGGCATTGAGCGAAACGCCGCTGTACGCCGCGTATCCGTTGATGCCGATATACCAGTCGGCCGCGACCGGATTCGTGACCGACACGCTTTCGGCATTGCCGGTGAGGTATGGACGATAGTCGTACACAGTCGCTGTCGGCTGCGCACCTCGCTTCACGTAGAGGTCTGCGTCGCCCGTGCCGCCTGACATCGTGATCTTGAGAAGGGTCTGGCTGGCCGGAACAGTGATCTTGTAGTACGTCCAGCTTCCCGTTGCGCCGGCGATGCCGGTCACGGTCTGGCCGTTCGAGAGCGTCGTCACGCCACCACCGCCGCCGCCCGTGCCGCCCGGAGCGCCAACACAGTCCCACGCCTTCTGGACGCTGTTGTATGCGGCGCCGGCCGTGCCGCCATAAAGATCGGCAGCGGCTTGCGCCGTTGCATTACGCGCTGCCTGGAAGTTGGTTGATGACGTCATGTAGACGGTCAGTGCGCGATACCAGATGCGCTGCGCCATATCGAGCGAGGTCGACGACGTCGCCGAAAGCGCCGGCACGACCACTGTGCTCATGCTGCGCGGATGCGTGCCGCCCATGACCATCAGGTAGTAGGCGAGGTTGGCGATGCCCGAGTTGGAGTGGACGCCGCCGTTGTCTGTGGTTCCGGTGTAGCGCGATGGATACCAATCCTTCGAGCTGCCGTCCTGCGTGGGGTTGTTCATGTAGCGCAGCGCATCGCCCGCGGTGTTCGGCGTGTAGATGTCTTCGCCGACCTTCCACGTGTTCGCGTTCGGCGTGCCGGCGTTCTTCGAATACGCCTCGCACGAGTTGCCCATGATGTCGGAGGTTGCTTCGTTGAGTGCGCCCGACTCGTTCGAGTAGGCGAGAGCCGCCGTGCGCTCGGTGACGGCGTGCGTCAGCTCGTGCGCATCGACGTCGAGTGCTTTCGACAGTGGGATGAAGGTCGTGCCGTCGCCGTCCCCGTACACCATCTGCGATCCGTTCCAGAAGGCGTTGTTGTAGGACGACGAGTAATGAACGGACGAGATGATCGTGGCGCCGGCGTTGTCATACGAGTCGCGGCCGAGGACGTTCTTGTAATAGTCGTAGACGTTGCCGGCGTAGTTGTAAGCAGCCTGCGCGGTCGTGTCCGACGTTTGCGTTCCACCTTCGCTCCACAGCAGCGAGCCCGGAAGCGACGTGCCGTTGTTCGCGGTGTAGACCTTGCGGCTCTTGGCGCGCTGGTACAAGCCGCTCCAGTAAACGAGATCGCCGCTGCCGGATGCATCCGCATAAACCTGCGTCAGCTCAGGGCCGTCTGCATCTTTGTACGAGATCTTCGCCGTCCACGCCAGGAAGGGAGTGCTCTTCTCGTTGACGACGTACGTCAGCGACGGCAGGTCGACGATGTCCGCGTCCCACGCTCCGAGCTGCGTCGCCGCCGTCCGGATGGCCAGGACGGAATCGATGCTGGCGTTGCGCGGCAGATCGCGGTCGGCCACGAAACGGCCGTTGATCGCGAAAACGTTGCCGTTCGAATCCGAGTGAACGATGTACTCGGCGCCGACGACAGGAAGGCCTTTCAGCTTTTCCTGGAACTTTACGTGCGACTGTCCGAGCGCATCCCGGTGCGAGCTCTTCACATCGAAGTCCTCGGTGCCGGCCATCTGCAGAAGATCCTTCTGCGATTTCAAAAATGCCTTCACTGTCTGGTCTGAGGCACCCGCGCCGAGCGAGCCCAGCTCGCCGGTGACGAATGTGGGGACACCCTTGGAGTCCTGATCCTGGATATTGATTTTGCTGCTCGCGGCTGGGTTTTTCGCGAAAGCAACCGTGGTGATGAGGAGAGCGGCTAACGAAATCAGCTTCTTCATAAATTGAACGTTCCGAGCCCTTTCTTAAGGCGGTTAGTTGCCCACTAGCAGGCGGGCACCGTATCGCAAGGCAGAGGCCAGAAGCTAAGTCACTGATTCTATTGAGATTTCAATTTATGGGTGTCGAAAATATCACAAAGACTGACCCATTTGATCGGAACTTATGGGTCAGTTAGTGACCGCTCGGATCAGTCAACGACCCGTGAACATCATGTGAACGATGCTCCCATTCGCGGCTTCGCGAAGAATCGCCGAATGCCGCCAGTTCCCGAGCGACCTCAGCAGATAAGGCAGCATCCGGATGCATCGCCGCGAGCGTTGCCAGCGTCGCTTCGGCGGCATCGCGCTCGCCGCGGATGAATTGCAGCAGCGACAAATCGACGTAGGCGCGCAAGTCATGCGGATCGCTCGCAATCTCCCGAGCCATCTCGTTCTCCGCCTCGGTGGGCCGATTCGTTCGCGCCAGCGCGTCACCGGCAACGTAATGAAAGTGCTCCGGCAGCGACTCGCCCGTGATCGCGCGCGTGCGCTGCACGTCGTCGAGGATGCGGAGCGTGCGCAGATAGTCGTGCTGCATCGCTGCGATTCGCGCGGCCAGAAAAAGCGCGTGCGCCTTTTGCGACGCCACCTCCTCGGCGGCCACTTCTTCGCGCGATGCCGCAGCAACGTCGTGCTGCATCAACGCGATCTCTCCGAGCAGCAGATGCGCTCCCGGCTCGCCCGCGGAACGCGCGAGTTGCGCGTGCGCCGCTGCGCCCGCGACATCGCGTATCGTCAGCAACTCG
>DATAMS010000258.1:0-2065 GCA_036260495.1 Thermoanaerobaculia bacterium | reverse complement strand
CATCTGCGACGCTTCGTTGATGAACTTCACGACGAAGTCGGTGCGGTCCATTTCCGACGTCATCAGCGCCGCCATGAAGTGCCTCGGGAAATGAACCTTGAGCCACGCCGTCTGCCAGGCCACGAGCGCGTAAGCGACCGAATGCGACTTGTTGAAGCCGTAGCGCGCGAAGGGCTCGATGTAATCGAACAGATCGTTCGCCTTCTTCTTGTCGATGCCTTTGGCGACGGCGCCGGTGACGAACTTATCGCGCTCCGCGGCCATGACCGCGGCGTCTTTCTTGCCCATCGCCTTGCGCAACAAGTCGGCTTGGCCGAGGGAGTAGCCGGCCACCTGTTGGGCAATCTGCATGACCTGCTCCTGGTAGACGATGACGCCGTACGTCTCTTCAAGGATTTCCTTCATCGCCGGCACGAGATACTTCGCTTTCGACAATCCGTTCTTGCGCCGCACGAACTCGTCGACCATGCCGGCATCGAGCGCGCCGGGCCGGTAGAGCGCATTGAGCGCGGCCAGATCTTCGAAACGCGTCGGCCGCGACTTGCGTAGGAGATCGACCATGCCGCCCGACTCAAACTGGAACACGCCCTTCGTCCGCCCTTCCTGAAACAGGCGGAAGACTTCCAGGTCATCGAGCGGAAGCGTGTCGATGTCGATCGTCACACCTTCGACAGCCTTCGCCGACTTGATGGCGTCGTCGATCACCGTCAGGGTCCGCAGTCCGAGGAAGTCCATCTTGAGAAGGCCCATCTTCTCGACGATGCGCATGTCGTACTGCGTCACGATCTCATCGCGGTTCGTGCGGTAGAGCGGCACGTAGTTCGTGACCGGTTCGGGCGTGATGACGACGCCGGCGGCGTGCATCCCGGCATGACGCGAAAGACCCTCCAGCCGCGAGCCGATTTCGATGATGCGCTCGACTTCGTGATCGTTCTTCATCGCCTCGATCAGCGCGGGCGAGTCTTTCGCGGCGGACGGGAGCGTCACGTCCGGACCGGTCGGAATGGTCTTGGCCACTTTGTCGACGAGACCGTACGGCAACCCGAGGACGCGGCCGACGTCGCGCACGACGGACTTCGCTGCCATCGTTCCGAACGTGATGATCTGCGCGACTTTGTCCGCGCCGTACTTGCGCCGCACGTACTCGATCACCTCGCCGCGCCGGTTCATGCAGAAGTCGATGTCGATGTCGGGCATCGACAAGCGCTCCGGATTGAGGAAGCGCTCGAACAGCAGGTCGTAATCGAGCGGATCGACATCGGTGATGCCCATCGAGTACGCGACGAGCGAGCCCGCGCCCGAGCCGCGACCCGGTCCGACCGGAATGCCGTTGTCCTTCGCGTACTTGATGAAATCCCACACGACGAGGAAGTAGCCGGGGAATCCCATCGTGCGGATGATCTCGATCTCGCGCTCGAGGCGGTCGTGATACTCCGGCACCTCGTGCTTTTTCTTTTTCGCCGCAAAGAGTGGCGCCGCCGTCTTCAGTCTTCGCTCCAGCCCCGCCCGCGCCACCTCGGCAAAGTAACCGGCGAGGTCTTTACCCTGGGGCACCGGAAAATTCGGCAGGTGATAACCCTTCACATCGAGCGAGACGTTGCATCGCTCGGCGATCTTCACCGTGTTGTCGAGCGCCTCGCCGTAGCCGCTGAAAATGCGGCGCATTTCGTCCGGACTCTTGACGTAGAAGTCGTCGCTGTAAAACTTCATCCGCTTCTCGTCGCCGAGGGTCTTGCCGGTGCCGATGCAGAGCAGGACCTCGTGCGCGAAGGCGTCGTCCTTCGAGAGGTAGTGCGAGTCGTTCGTGGCCACGAGACGAAGCCCGGTCTCCTCGCCGAGCCGCGCCATCATCGGCACGATCTTCTGCTGGTCGGGGATGCCGTGATCCTGAATCTCGAGGAAGAAGTTGTCCGCGCCGAGGATGTCTTTGTACTGCAGCGCGGCTTCTTTCGCCTTGGTGAGATTGCCGCCCGCGAGCGACTGCGAAACCTCGCCTTTCAGGCACGACGAGAGAACGATCAGCCCCTCGCGATGCTCGCGCAGCAACTCTTTGTCGATCCTCGGC
>DATAMS010000243.1:0-13100 GCA_036260495.1 Thermoanaerobaculia bacterium | reverse complement strand
TGCAACTGGCGATCGAGGCGATCAAGCGCGCCGTGCCGCAGATGACGGTGATGGCCGACGTCTGTCTCTGCGAGTACACCGACCACGGACACTGCGGCGTGATCGTCGATCACAACGGCGTGAAGGACGTGGACAACGATCAGACGTTGCCGCTGCTGGCGAAACAGGCGGTCTCCTTCGCCGCTGCCGGCGCCGATTTCGTCGCGCCCTCGGACATGATGGACCGGCGCGTCGGCGCGATCCGCAGCGCGCTCGATGATGCCAGCCTCACCGATGTCGGCATCATGGCCTACTCGGCGAAGTACGCGTCCGGCTTCTACGGGCCGTTCCGCGAGGCCGCCGAGTCAGCGCCGCAGTTCGGCGACCGTCGCAGCTACCAGATGGATCCGGCGAACGTGCGCGAGGCGATCCGCGAGATGGAGCTCGACATCGAAGAGGGAGCCGACATGATTATGGTCAAGCCGGCCCTGTCGTATCTCGATGTGATTCGCGTCGCTCGCGAGAACTTCGATCTGCCGGTGGCGGCCTACAACGTGAGTGGCGAGTATTCGATGGTGAAGGCGGCGGCGGAGCGTGGCTGGATCGATGGACCGCGCGTGATGAATGAGATTCTGACGTCGATCAAGCGCGCGGGTGCGGATCTGATCATCACGTACCACGCGCTGGAGTGGGCGGAGCTCAACAGGCGATAGAGTCGCCGCCGGGCCGGCGGCGGTACAGCCGTCGAGCCGGCGGCGCTACGAAAGAAGCGGCGCTACGAACGCTACTTCGAAGGTTCCGCGCTCTTCTTCGCCATGCCGCACGAGTCGCCGCAGCAATCTTTTTTGTACGTGCAGGAGTGAAGCTTCGCCGAGCCTTTGCAGCAATCCATGTGCGATTTCTTGCAGCTCTTGTGGTCTTTGCAGCAGGCCTGGTCTTGCTTCATGCAGTAGCCGGCCTGGAGCGGGATGGCGACGGTCATCGACGCGACGACCAATGCGGCGGAGAGAATTCGGCGGATCTTCATTGTGGCACCTCGGGAATTGACAATTGATAATGGACAATTGACAACGAAAGACGGCGTTGTCAATTTCGACCTCTCACGGATTTCCCAAGTCCATTGTCAATTGTCAATTCTCCATTGTCAATTGCCTCACCCGCACCATACGGCAGTAATGGCATCAGGGTGATCGAGCAGGTAGCCGTCGTCGTCGGCGTTGAATCCGATGATGGCGCCGTCGAGGCGGGAGGCGGACATGTCGTCGAGCGCGATCTGGATGCCGTCGACATCGACGATCTGGTCTCCGTCGATCGCGTCCTCGGCAAACGCGAGCCGGTAGCCGCTGCCGCCGCAGCCGGTGGTGAAAGCGATGCGAAGGAGGCGGCCTTCGAGCTCGCGATGCAGGTGCTCGGCGGCGGTTCGGGTGACGGTGAGATTCATGGCCGGCTCACTTACTCCGTGGCCGGTCCGCGAACCAGCCGCGCCTCGGCGTCTTCACGTTTGAACCAGTCGCGATCGAGTTTCGTCAGCTCCAACTCGCGCTCCAGCTCGACGATGTGCGAGCGCTTGGATGCGCCGAGGTAGACGGCGAAACCGCGGTCGATGACGGTGGCGCCGCGTCCGAGCTCGGCCAGCTTTCGCTCCATCGTCCGCTCGCGGGCGATGAGGAACTCGGTGGTCTCGCGGTACGAAAGGTCGCCCTCGAGGATGTCCTGGAACGCGAGATCGTTCGCCAGTGTCACGCGCAACCGCGCGCCGTTGCGTGCCACGATCTTCATCTCGATGAGATCGCGCGTGGCGCGTTCGTCCGCGGCAAACTGTTTGAACATGTTCGCCGTCAGCGGGTTTTGCAAATTCTCGGCGAGCTTCTCGAACGTCTTGTACGCCTCGACGGTGTATTGATAGAGGGTGTTGAGCTGCTCGCTGGTGAGGACTGCGGGGGTAACTTCGGTCATCGTCATTTTTCGTGTGCCTCGCATCGGGAGTCGGGAGTCGGGTGTCGGAGACTTGTCTTGCTACGACTCCCGACTCCCGACCCGCGAAATCCGATTTCACTCAATCTTCGCTACTTTTACAATCACATCGCCGATCAGTTTTGATTGGCATGACAGCCGGTACGGCGCTTCGAGCTCTTTGTATGTTTCATCGGGCGTCGGCGGTGTCAGATTGTCCCAGCCATCGACGACTTCGATTCTGCAAGTCCCGCACGCACCATCGCCGCCGCAGACGCTGCTGACGCGGACTCCCATCTCGCCGGCGCAGGAGAGGAGCGTCTTTCCCGCGGGAAACTCCGCCGCCTTTCCGTGGTCGACGAAGATAACCCGAGGCATCGGCGGGGGATTCTATATGAGGTTGGATTGGGGGTTGCCGGGTGGCCGGGTTTTCCGGTTGCCAGGTTCCCGAGTTGACCTGGTTGCTCCGTCGCCAACCCGGCAACCTGTCCACTCAGCAACCTACCCACCCAGCGCACGATGGGCCATGTACGAGCTGCGGACGAGCGGTGCGGATTCGACGTGATGGAAGCCGAGGGCCTTCGCTTCGGCGCCAAGTTGCGCGAACTCCTCGGGCGTGTAGTAGCGGCGCACGGGATGATGATTGCCGGTCGGCGCGAGGTACTGGCCCATCGTGAAGATGTCGACGCCCGCATCGCGCAAGTCGCGAGCGACAGCGAGAATCTCGTCTTCGGTTTCGCCGAGGCCGAGCATGAGCGACGACTTGGTCAACATGTTGACGCCGCGCTCCTCGGATGCCCAGCGCAGCACGTCGAGCGAGCGCTGGTACTTCGCGACGGGGCGAACGGCGGAGTAGAGGCGCGGCACGGTTTCGATGTTGTGCCCGAGCACCTCGGGATTCGATGCGATGACGATGCGAAGCGCGTCGCGGTTGCCTTCGAGATCGGAGATCAGCACTTCGACCGCGGCACCGGTCTCCTCGCGGACGGCGATGATCGTTTGCGCGAGATGCTCCGCGCCGCCGTCAGGCATGTCGTCGCGGTTGACCATCGTGATGACGGCGTGGCGCACGCCCATCTTCGCCACGGCCTCGGCCACGCGGCGCGGTTCACCGGCATCGGCGGAGAGCGGCTTACCTTTGCCGACCGCGCAGAACGTGCAGCGGCGGGTGCAGATCTCGCCGAGGATCATGAAGGTGGCGGTGCCGGCGCTCCAGCATTCGAAAATGTTCGGGCAACGCGCTTCCTGGCAGACCGTGTTCAGCGCCAGATCGTTCATCAACTTCGAGACCGGAAGCTGCGCGAGATCGCCCGGCACGCGGATCTTCAGCCACTCGGGACGATGCCCGGCGCGGCGGTTGATGGGGGCGGGGTTTGGGTTGGGGGCGCTCATTTTTTGGGGTTACTGGGTTGCTATGTTGCTCGGTTGCTGCGGCGTTTCCTCCAGCAACTCAGCAACCTTGTAACCGAGCAACCCCCTCTCCAACTGCTCCAACGCTTCGCGATCGTCGGTCCAGCGGATCTTTTCATAGGCCTCGGCGAATGTGAACCAGCCGTAGTCATCATGCTCGGCGGTGTCGATGCGGATCGGCGAGCGCGAGCTCATCTCGATCTCGAAGCCGGCCTCGGACGCGATGATCGGCTGCGGGTGCGTCGCCGCGAGGTACTGCGAATCGATCAGGAAGGATTGGTGCAGATCGAGGGCGTGCGGTTCGCCAACGTTCCCGGTTTCTTCGATCAGCTCGCGGCGCGCGGTTTCGAGCGGAAGCTCTCCCTCTTCGATCGAGCCAGTGATCGGCTGCCAGAAGTTGCCGCGCTCCGGCCGGCGATGCAGAAGGAGGACTCGCTCGCCGTCGTGAACCATGACTTTTACGAGGCGGATGCTCGGTGCACGCGGAATGAGCTCGCGTTTGAAGACGTCCGCGAACGTTGCCGCGACGACGGCGCGAACGTCGTCGATCGGTACATCGTGTCCGAGGAGTTTCGCGATCGCAGTCACGCCCGTTCCGTGCAGTCCGCACGGGGTGATGAGGCGGAAGTGATGGAGGTTGGTGTTCACGTTCAGCGCGAAGCCGTGCGAGGTCACCCAACGCGCGATGCGAACACCAATCGCGGCGATCTTGTCGTTGCCGACCCAGATGCCGCGCTTCCCCTCGGCGCGCTCGGCAGTGATGCCGTACGCGGCGACCGTGCGGATGAGGACCTCTTCGATCTTCGTCACGTACTTGCGCACGTCGCGCTTGCCTTCGCCGAGGTGGACGATCGGGTAGCCGACGAGCTGGCCGGGACCGTGATAGGTGATGTCTCCGCCGCGCGTAGTCTCGAAAAAACGAACTCGCTCGGCCGCCAGCGATTCGGGCGGGGCGAGGAGATTTCGCGCATCGCCGCCGCGTCCGAGGGTGATGACGGGCGGATGCTCGAGGAGGAGAAGCTGATCAGGAATGGTCTCGGCCTGCCGCATCTCCACAAGCTTCTGCTGCAAGCGCATGCCGTTCTCGTACGTGACGAGATCGAGGTTCCGTAATTCGCAGGTGCGCATCGCGCGTTCGAATACGCGCGGGAGTTGGTTGGCATTCCCTGGGGGTGGGTTGCTGGGTTGCTGCGTGGACTGGTTGCCGGGGTGAGTGCCGATGTCGCGTTAGTCGTGGGCGAGTGATCACTGCCCGGAGTCCATCGCCCTGCGCAATTTCGCCCCGCTTATCCGGCTTCGCCACCTTCTCCCCCGCAAGAAACGCGGGGGGAGAAGGCGCTCGATTGGGAGAGTGCTCCAGGAAAAGGAAAGGTCCAAAAAAGAATGTGAAAGAGCGAATTGAGTTGGCAACTCGGAAACTCGGCAACCCTTCAACCCTTCAACCCTTCAACCCTTCAACGCAGCAACCAAGCAACCCGTGTTCACGGCTTCCAATCCGCGAGTTGTTTCTGCAGCTCCTTTGCGTCGTGAACGACGTCTGGTTCCGTGGCGGTGGGCAGGAACGCGTTGAGTGCTTTGATTGCTTCGCGGAAAAGGCCGGAGTTCACCTGGGCGACGATTCGTTCGTAGGCTTCGATCTGGCGGTTTCTGGCCGCCGCGTGGGTCAGGTCCGCGGCTTGTTTTTCGAAATCGCGGCGGGCGTCGGTGTCGCCGGCGCCGGCGGCGAGCTCGCGGACGACTGCGGCGGCTTCGTCGAGGCGCTTCTCGCGCGAGAGCGCGTTCGCGCGCAGGACGTCCGCGCGCGCGACGACGGCACGAGCGGCGATCCCGATCTGCGGGTTGGGCATTGCTTCGAGTTGCGCGAAGAGCTGGTCCGCTTTTTCGCGATTGCCGTTGCGGCGGTACATGCCGAGGAGGTGGATGGGGAGATCGAGGCGATTGGGGAGGAGTACGCGCGCCTGTTCCAGCGCGGCGATTCCGGGCGTGACGTCGTCCTCGACGCTGTAGGAGATGCCGAGGGCGGCCATGACGCGGCCGGTGGGGAAGTCGCGCTCGTCGCGGCGATTGAGAAACGGTTGGATGAGTGCGCGCGCTTTGCGGAAGCGTCGCGTGTCGCCGGCCGCCGAGGCTTCGGTTTGCGCCGCCGGTCCGGCCTGATCCTGCATCAGCGCCTCGGCGTACGCGAGCGCGACCTCGAGATCGTTCGGATCCTCGGCGACCGCGCGCTCGAACAGCGGCATCGCCTCGGCGAACTTCGCATCGGCAATGCGCAGCGAGGCGAGGCCGGCGATCGACGGCGCGTGCTTCGGGTTGACGTCGAGCGCGGCGCGATAGTGACGCTCGGCTTCGGCTGGCCGCTCTTCGATCCCGGCGATGAAGTGTCCCAGCTCGTAAAGAACCGCGGCACGATCGATCGGCCGCAGCGTCGCGCTGGTGTCAGTCTGCGGCACAGGAATCGTGATGGTCCATCCTGCGCGCGGCACGTTCATGTAACGCGTCAGTGCGGAGTCAATATCGCGCAGCGAGCGGTGATAGTGCGTCTGCAACGCGGCTGCGACAGGAGCGCCGTTCGCGACGTCGTGAACGAATGCGTAGAACTCCGCTCCGCTGTTGGAGGCGGTGCGAACGAGCCAGTCGACGATGGCCCAGCTCTCCGCGTAGAAGACATCCTGTGCCGGCGGAATGTTGTAGGTGTCGGATTGGCGCGTGACGACGAACAGCTCGGCGGGCGGGATGCGCGGGCGCTGACGAAGCGTGGCGATGTGATTCCGTATCGGCTCGCCGGCAGAGACCGAACCGCGGCGGATCGTGGCGGTGCTGAAATACTCGGCCAAACCTTCATCGAGCCAGAGCGGGATGGGCGCGCCGCCCGATTCGAGCAGATCGTGGACGAGCTCGTGAAGCGATGGCCGGTCGCCGCCGCGCCACGTCGAGCCGTCGTTGATCAGCATCGTCCCGCCTTCGCGCTGCGAGACGAACACGCCGCTGACATCGGAGTTGGGACGGTCGCGCAACATGTCGAAGTACGGCCGGCTTTCGCGGGGATTCGTGAAGACGACCACGCGCGTGGGTGGTCCCGACGACGTGCTGAACGTCGCGTCCATCTTCGTCAGCGCCGCAGCAAGCGTCTCCAAATCGGCGGCAATCGCCCGCGTGCGGTTTTCGCCCGCGCTGCTGATGAAGACGAAGTGCTTCGAGCGCGCGCGCAACCAGGTTTCGGTCGCGGCAGGAAAGGCTATCCGGCTCTCGATTGGACGAGTGACCGCTTTGGGATTCCTGGCAGCGGCAGGGACGGCCTGACCAAAGGCCGGAGCGGCGAGCGCGAGACCGAGCAGTGCGATCCATCGACTCATCGGCCGTGAAGAACAGAGGGCAGGACGGCAGAAAGTTCCGGAAGCGGCGGGAATCATGGCAAACTGTCCGTCACTCTTTTATTACGGAGGGATTATGCCTGCTGACCAGAGTGCAAGTTTCAGTTTAGCCAATGTCATTCGTGCGCATGGTGTCGGTGTTCGAGGGTTGGATGTTCCGCGGCGGTCGGAGCAATACGAGGGGCGGTTTGGCCGGATGTTCCGAAGTCTTCCCGCCGCCGACCACGAGCGTGCGGATCTCATCAATCTCGCGAATCAGATGATCGCGGCTCCGGAGCCCGATCCGGGAGAGGCGACGGTCGATCCGGAGGAGAACCGCGGAATCGCCGCGGGCTACACGTACGTCGGTCAGTTCATCGACCACGACATCACGTTCGATCCTGCGAGCAGCTTGCAGAAGACGAACGATCCCGACGGCCTGGTCGACTTTCGCACGCCGCGCTTCGATCTCGATTCCGTCTATGGCCGCGGTCCGGATGATCAGCCGTACCTCTACGAATCCGACGGCATCCATCTTCTTCACGGAACGCGTCTGCTGACCGGCAATCCCAACGATCCGAACACGTTCGATCTCCCGCGCGACACGCGTCAGACCGGCGAGCGCCGCGCGATCATCGGCGACCCGCGAAACGACGAGAACGTGATCGTCTCGCAGTTGCAGGGAATCTTCATTCGCTTCCACAACCGCATTGCCGATCTCCTCGGCACCAGCGCGAAATTCGCCGACGTGCAACGCGTCGTTCGCTGGCACTATCAATGGGCGGTCCTTCACGATTTTCTGCCGACGATCGCCGGATGGGAGACGGTCCACAGCGTTCTCCCGCATCTGCACAAGGACGGGAAGGACAAGTCGCCTTACGACGAGGAGCCGGATCTCCGTTTCTTCCACTGGCGCGACGCGCCGTTCATGCCGATCGAGTTCTCGGTGGCCGCGTACCGCTTCGGCCATTCGATGATTCGCCCGCAATACCGGCTCAATTCGACGCTTCCGAATCGCTTCCCGATCTTTCCCGATCTGCGCGGGTTCAATGAATTTCCGACTCCGTGGGCGATCGAGTGGCCGCTCTTCTTCCACATTCACGGCGGCGCTCCCGACACCGGCCCGACGCGCGTCCAGCCGGCGTACAAGATCGACACATCGCTCGTCGATCCGTTGCGCAATCTGCCGTTCATCACCGACGGCATCCCATCGCTGGCGCAGCGGAACCTGCTCCGCGGCCTGACGTTCAATCTTCCGTCTGGCCAGACCGTGGCGAGGCACATGTGCATCGATCCGATTCCTGACGACAAGCTCAAATGCGGGAAGCTGACGGAAGAGGATTTCCCGAACAACCCGAAACTCATCGACATCAGCCCGAACTTCGCGGACAACGCACCGCTCTGGTTCTACATCCTCGCGGAGCCGCAGTTGCAGTTCGAGGATGACGACACCAAGATCAGGCTCGGACCGGTCGGCGGGCGCATCGTGACCGAAGTCATCGCCGGTCTGATCCTCGGCGACAGTCATTCCTATCTGTCGCAGCAGCCGTGCTGGCGGCCGATGAATGAGCTCACGCGCAACGGCCACTTCGGTTTCGCAGAGCTCGTGCTCGTGGCAACCGGGAACCTTCCGTAACGATTGACGATGCGGCGGCTTGCGGGAACGCAGGCCGCCGCGTCAGATCAGAGCGTGAACTGGCCGGCTTCGATCATCGCTCGAACACGCGCCATGAATTGATCGGCGACGGCGCCGTCGATGAGGCGGTGATCGAAGGTCAGGGCGAGGATGCACATCGAGCGGATGGCGATGACGTCGCCTTCTTTCGTTTCAACGACGACGGGACGCTTCTTTACGCCGCCGACGCCAAGGATGGCGACTTGCGGTTGATTGATGATGGGCGTTCCGAACAGGCCGCCGTAAATGCCGGGATTCGTGATCGTGAACGTGCCGCCCTGAACGTCGTCGGGAGAGAGCTTCTTTGTGCGAGCGCGCTCGCCGAGGTCGTTGATGGACTTGGAGAGGCCGAGGATGTTTTTCTCGTCGGCGTTCTTGACGACGGGAACGATGAGACCCCAATCGAGAGCGACGGCGATTCCGATGTTGAGATCGCGGTGATAGGTGACCGACGTATCGTCCATCGAGGCATTGATGACGGGGAACTCGCGGAGACCTTGCACGATGGCCTGGATCACGAACGGAAGGAATGTCAGCTTCGCACCGCGCTCGGCGTAGGCGTCTTTGTAGCGGCGGCGGAGCTTGTCGATGTTGGTGAAGTCGACTTCGAAAACAGTCGTCACGTGTGCCGAGGTTTGTTTGGAGAGGACCATGTGCTGCGCGATCTTCTTGCGCATCATCGAGAGCGGCTCGATGCGATCGCCTTCGCCGGGGGCGAAGGTCATGGCGGGACGTGGTGCAGCGGCGCTCTCCGCGGGCGCTGGATGAACTCCTTCGATGCCGCTGGCAACCGCGGCTGGCGCGGTACCGGTTCCCGGCTGCTGGAGATAGTCGAGGATGTCGTTCTTGGTCACGCGGCCGGAGACGCCGGAGCCTTGCAGTCGCGAGATGTCGACGTTGTTTTCCTGGGCGATCTTGCGGACGAGCGGGGAGGATTTGGTCCGGCGGCGCTCGTCGAGTGAGGAGAGGTTTTCGGGTTCCGGTTGCAGTGTTGGTTGGGATATTGGTTGCTGGGACGCCGGTTGCTGGGTTGGTTGCTGGGTTGCCGAGTTGCTGAGTTGCTCGGTGGGTTTTGGTGCGAGCGGCGCCTGCGGTGCGGGAGCGGCCGGTTTTGGTGGTGGGGCTGGCGCTTGCGCTTCTGCGGGTAGTGCGGGCGCCGGTGCTTGCGCTTGAGCTGGGGGCGCCGGCGCGGCCGGTGGCGGCGCAGGTGCGGTCGCTGCTTGCGCGGGTGCGCTTGCGCCCGCTGCTTCGCCTTCGCCTGCGATGCGCGCAACGACCGTGTTGACGCCGACGGTCTGGCCCTCCTGGGCGATGATCTCCGTCAGCGTGCCCGACGCAGGCGCAGGAATCTCGGCGTCGACTTTGTCGGTCGAGATCTCGAGGAGCGGCTCATCGCGCTCCACTTTGTCGCCCGGCTTCTTGAGCCACTTGACGACGGTTCCTTCGGCGATTGACTCGCCCATCTGCGGCATGACGACATCGATTGGCATTGGTTTCTCCTGGCGGAAATGCTTTTACTGCAAGCGTCAGTACCGCAGCAACTCCCGCGCCGCGGCGAGAACGCGGGCCTTGTCGGGAAGTGCCGCGGCTTCGAGCGGCGGTGAATAGGGCGTGGGCACGTCGAGCGCGGCCACGCGTTTGATGGGCGCGTCCAGATAGTCGAACGCTTTCTCGGCGATGCGCGCGGCAAACTCGGCGCCCGCGCCGCCGGTCAGCGGTGCTTCGTGCAGGATGATGACGCGATTCGTTTTGGCAACCGAGTTCAGGATCGCTTCTTCATCGAATGGAATGATCGAGCGGAGGTCGATGACTTCGGCCGAGACGCCGTCGTTTGCCAGATCGGCCGCGGCGTCGCCGGCGACGTAGATCATCGCGCCCCAGGTGATGATGGTGATGTCCTTGCCCGTGCGTCGTATGTTCGCCTTGCCAATCGGCACGACGTAATCTTCAGTTGGCAGGTCTTCTTTGATCCGCCGATAGAGAAACTTGTGCTCGATGAAGAGCACCGGATCGTCGTCGCGGATGGCGGCCTTAAGCAAACCTTTGGCGTCGTAGGCGGTTCCCGGCGCGACGATCTTGATTCCCGGCCGGTTCATGAACATCGCCTCGGGATTCAGCGAATGAAACGGTCCGCCATGCGTGCCGCCGCCAGCGGGTCCGCGGACGACGATCGGACATGAACTGCCGACGCGATAACGCGAGGTGGCGGTGAAGTTGACGAGCATGTCGTACGCGCAAGTGATGAAGTCGATGAACTGCATCTCCGCGATCGGCCGCATGCCCATGAGCGCCGCGCCCGATGCCGCGCCGACGATGGCCACCTCGGAGATCGGCGTATCGATGACGCGCCCCGGCCCGAATTCGTCGATCATGCCCGCACTGGTTTTGAACGCGCCGCCGTACGAGCCGACATCTTCCCCGATGAGAAACACGCGCGGATCGCGCCGCATCTCTTCGATCATGGCCTCACGAATGGCATCGAGGTAGGTGGTTACGGGCATGGGCTGGCTCCAACGCGCGCGATCTCATTTTGCGCGAAGCGCTTTGGAGTGCGGTGGCGCCAGCCACCGCTTTTTGAGGTTCGATCCGCAACTGTGATGACTACCGCCCGCCCTCCCAAAGCGGTGGCTGCGCCACGCGCACTCCAAAGCGCTTCGCGCGAAACGATGGAATCGCTCATCGCTGTTGCTCCCAATACCCGTCGCCGGCGAACAATCCCAGCGCGGCCTCTTCGGACCGCGGCATCGGCGAGCGTTCGGCTTCGTCGGTGGCGGCGTCGACTTCGCTGCGGACGCGGGACTGAATCGCTTCGAAGTCGGACGTAGCGGCCAGACCGGCATCGACGAGCGCTTTTTCAAATCGCACAACGGGATCTTTCGCCGACCACTCTTCGATCAACGCGGCCGGAACGTACGCCTGGTTGTCATGCTCGGCGTGGCCTTTGATGCGGAAAGTCTTCACTTCGATGAGCGTGACGCCGTCGCCGGCGCGGGCGCGATCGACGGCGCGCTTCGCTGCGGCATACGTGGCGAGGACGTCGTTGCCGTCGACGACTTCGCTGGCGCAGCCGAAGGCGTGCGCTTTATCGGCGAGCGTCTTCACCGCGCTCTGTTTCGCAGTCGGCGTTGAATAGGCGTAGCCGTTGTTTTCCAGAATGACGACCAGCGGGAGCCGCTGCACGGTCGCGAAATTCATCCCTTCGTAAAACGCGCCGGTGGACGATGCGCCGTCGCCGATGAAGGCCATCCCGACGAGGTTGCGCTTCTGCATCCGGCCGGCGAGGGTGATGCCGGCCATCACTGGAATCATGTCGCCGAGCATCGAGATCTGGCCGATGAAGCCGTCGCGGTCGGGATGGCCGAAGTGAATGTTCAGCTCGCGCCCGCGCGTGGGCGAGTCGCCTTTGGCCATGTATTGTTTGATGATGTCCGAAGGCTTCGCGCCGGCGACGAGGATCGATCCCATGTTGCGGATCAGCGGCTGCACGACGTCGCCTTGCTTGTAGTCGAGCGCGTACGCCGCCGCGACCGATTCCCCTTCCTGACCAAGCGAGCGATAGAGCCCGCCGATGACTTTGGCCTGACGGAAGAGCGCGACGAGCCGCTCCTCGAGCGTCCGCGTCAGCCGGAGAAAGTAATCGATAGCGAGAAGGTTCTCGCGAGTGAGGCCGTGAGTTTCGAGTGAGGGTTCGGTCATGTGGTTAGTAGATTGGTCGATAAGTGGATCAGTGGATTGGTCAGTGGATTAGTAGATCAGGGCCGCGCTCTCAGTCGAAAGCCTCGAATCCACGAATCACTAATCTACTGATCTCTAATCCACTGCTCACTGATGGATCGAATGCCCGGCCACGTCCTCCGCCGCTTCCATCATCGCCTCGGACAACGTCGGATGCGCGTGGATCGTTTTGGCGATGGACTCGCTTGTGGCTTCCAGTTCCAGGGCGGCGCACGCCTCCGCGATCAGCTCGGTCGCTTTTGGGCCGACGATGTGGACGCCGAGAAGCTCATCGTATTTTTTGTCGGAGACGAACTTCACCAGGCCGTTCGCTTCGCCGAGGATCTTCGCTTTTGAGTTCGCGGTGAAGGGGAACTTGCCGATCTTTACGTCGTAGCCGCGCTCTTTCGCTTTCTTTTCCGTGAGGCCGACCGACGCGACCTCGGGATCGGTGTAGGTGGCGTTGGGAACGTGGTCGTAATTGATCGGGCGGACATCGAGTCCTTTGATTTTTTCGACGGTCAGGATCCCTTCAGCAGAGGCGCAGTGGGCGAGGGCAGGGGTGGGGACGATGTCGCCGATGGCGTAGACGTTTGGCTCGCCGGTGGCCATGAACGGATCGACCTGAACGAAGCCGCGCTCGATCACGACCTTCGTTCCTTCCAGTCCGCAGTTCTCGGTGACGGCGCGGCGACCGGTGGCGGAGAGAACCACTTCGACATCGAACGTCTGCTGCTTTCCTTTCGAGCTGACGACGACTTTCACGCCAGCGTCGTTCACCTCGGCCGACTCGACTTTCGCGTCAGTGAGAACCTCGATGCCTTTCTTTTTGAAGACGCGCGTGAACTCTTTCGAGATCTCTTCATCTTCGATCGGCAGCAGCAGCGGCATCACTTCGACGATCGTGACCTTCGTGCCGAAGCGGGCGAAGATCGATGCGAACTCGCACCCGACGGCGCCCGCGCCGATGACGAGCATCGACTTCGGAATCGAGCCGATGCGGAGGATGTGATCGGAGT
>DATAMS010000190.1:0-14942 GCA_036260495.1 Thermoanaerobaculia bacterium | reverse complement strand
TTCTTGAAGACGCGCGTGAATTCCTTCGACACCTCTTCGTCCTCGATCGGCAGCAGCTGCGGCATGACCTCGACAACCGTCACCTTCGCCCCGAAGCGGGCGAAGATCGAGGCGAACTCGCAGCCGACCGCGCCCGCGCCGATGACGAGCATCGACTTCGGGATCGAGCCGATGCGGAGGATGTGATCGGAGTTGATGATCCGTTTGCCGTCGGTCTTGATGTGCGGCAGATCCTTCGGAACGGAGCCCATCGCCAGGATGACGTTCTTCGTGTTGAGCCGTTGCGTACCGGACTCGCCAGTGACTTCGACGATGCCTTTGCCGGCCAGTTTGCCGAAGCCGGTGATGCGCTCGACCTTGTTCTTCTTGAAGAGGAACTCGATGCCTTTGGCGTTGGCATCGACGACGCCCTGCTTGCGCGTTTGCACGACACTCCAGTCGATCGTGACGTCGCCGACGGTGATGCCGAATTCTTTCGACTTCTGGATCTTGGTCCAGATGTCTGCATTTTCGAGAAGCGATTTTGTGGGGATGCAGCCGCGGTGCAGGCACGTACCGCCGAGGAACGGATCTTTTTCGACGACGGCGACCTTCATGCCGAGCTGCCCGGCGCGGATTCCGGCGACATACCCGCCCGGACCGCTGCCGATGACCACCACGTCGTACTGTTGTTCTGCCAAGGAAAACCTCCCGTGAATTACGCGGCGGGCATTATATGGATTGCGGACGTCGTGTGTCGGGGGTCGGGTGTCGGAGCCGAGGCTTAAAGGTTCATACTCCGACTCCCGATACCCGACAATACGCACATGAGAACACTGACTTTCTGTTTTCTCTTCTTAGCCGCAGCCTCGGCGCTTGCGCATCCGAGCGTGAGCGTGGTCGTCGATTCGCGGGGCAACGTTTACTACAGCGATCTGACGCAGATCTGGCGCGTGGCGCCGGACGGAACGCGCTCGATTGCGGTGCCGCACGTTCATTCGCACGAGCTCTACCTCGATGCCAGCGACACGCTCTACGGCGAGAACCTCTGGTACAACGGCGAGGCGCTGAAAACGTGGGGATTCTCGGTCTGGAAGCGAACGAGCGGCGGGCGTATCTCCTTCGTTCTTCCGCCGCGGAATGGATTCAACGAGGTCTTCAGCTTCGTGCGCGATGCGGCGGGGAACCAGTACTTCGCAGTCCACGACAAGAACGAGATTCGCAAGCGGTCACCGGACGGACGCGTGATCACGATGGCGCGCGCGGCGTTCAAAGACATGCGCTGGATGACGGTCACACCGAACGGCATCGTCTATCTGATCGATTCGCTCGATCTGGTACGCGTCACGCCGGACGGAAAGGTGACGACGATCGCGCGCAATCTCAGTTCGCACGCGCTATTCGGCGACGACCGGCATCGCGTGCAGGGATTGTGGGTCGATCGCGCGGGAAACGTTTATGTCGCGGCGTCGGCGGAACGCGAGGTCAAACGTGTCACGCCCTCCGGCCGAATCGACGTCGTGGCGCGATCTACGTTTCCGTGGTCGCCATCGGGAGGCACCGTGGCGCCCAACGGCGACCTCTGGGTGCTGGAGTACTCGATCACGAATCAGCAGCGGGTGCGGAAGGTTAGGTAGCGGGTAAGGTCGGACTGGAGAGTCCGACCTACGTTTTTCTACTGCGCCGGCACGTACGTCGGATCCTGCGTGGCGGCGTCGATCACCGATCCGTACGCCGTGACGCGGCCGGTGCCGCTGAGCACCTTCACTGTGACTCGGGTGTTGTAGGCGGTGCCGAGGCCGAATTGGGCGAGGGAGACTTGCAGGAACTGGTTGGCGGCGAGGGGGATTTGCGTCTTTGCGGCGACCTTCGAATCGGACGGGATAGCGGTGACTTCGATCGTGACCGGGTTGCCGCTGGTTTCGACGAAGCCGAGGTTGGTGCGCATCTTGTCGGAGGACTCGAGTTGCAGGAGTTGCAGCACGCGGTTGTCGGATAGGCCGATCGATCCCGCTGGCGTCACGGAGGGGATGAACTGGCCGAATGTGCCGTTGGATGTTTGGTTGTACGTTCGCGCAGTGACGACGAGCTTCGAGCTTGATGGCGTCGTGACGAGCATCGAGCCGCCGGTGTTGGCCAGCGTGAAGAGACTCTGCAGCGCGTTGTCGATCGCCATTACCTGGCCGGCGGGAATCGTGACCTGCTTCGTTCCGCTCGCGCCGGTGTTGCCGGGTTGCGGGAAGTAGGTCAGCGTCGCGGTCACGGATGCGGACGTTGGATTGAAGAGGCGGATGTCGCTGCGCCAGCTTGCGAAGCCGTTGTTGATGTCTGCCACGCCGGGGATGACGTAGCGCGTTGCGGACTCGCCCCCTTTCAGCACGGGGAAGACGAGCAGTGGATCGTTGGTGAGATTGTCGATGACCGACGCGTACGCTGTGACTTTGCCGGTGGCGGATACGACTTCGACTTCGAAGCGGCCGTCGGTGAGCGTGATGCCGTTCTCGGCGAGGAGGTTTCGCTGCTGGTGCTCGCCGGGCATGAGCGACAACGGAATCGGGGCCACGACTTCGACGCCCTGATTGTTGAAAACGTGAACGAGAACGCTGGCCGGTTCGCCTGCACCTTCGACGATGCCGAAGTTCGTGCGGTACGCAGCCGACTGCGCAATCTGCTGCAGCGACAGCACGACCTTGTTCGACGAATCGGTGGACTGGGCGATGAAACTCGAGAAGGGAATCGCGGGGATGAATTGTCCGAACGTACCCGTTGGCG
The DNA here is from genome assembly GCA_036260495.1 of Thermoanaerobaculia bacterium. GTDB lineage: Bacteria > Acidobacteriota > Thermoanaerobaculia > Gp7-AA8 > Gp7-AA8 > JADGNZ01. The sequence goes on along the minus strand of DATAMS010000190.1, from coordinate 12,191 downwards.
TCGAGTTGTACGTCCGGCTCGAGGCGACAGTCTGAACGCTGACGGTTGACGGCGAGGAGAACGTGTTCGATGTCGTCGTCAGCGGGCGGATTTCGAGAACGCCGAGTGCGCTCGTGCCGTCCGAGCCGGTGCCGAAGAAGCTGGTGAGGATGTCGTCGAGCGCCATCGTCGAACCGGGATCGACCTGAATCGTCGTCGACGAGCCCGATTGCGAAGCGTCCGTGCGCGTGAGCGTGAAATTGAGCTGGTACTTCATCGCCTGCGCGCTGGTGTTGGCGATGCGGATGTCGGATTCGAACAGAGAATCGTTGGCGCCCGCGGCGTGACCGACGGCGGGGATGATGAGCGAATTCGGCAGCGGCGTGTTCTTGCCGCCCGAGGTTACCGGCGTCACCGTCGTCACCGAGACCGGCACGCTCACCGGCGTGGTCGTGTCGTTCGCGATGATCGTTCCCGTGGTTGCGGCGCCGAACGTGAGGATGACGGTGGCGGTGTTCGTGCCGAGTTTGAGCGCGATCGGATCGGAGATGATCGTGAGCGTGATGCCGTCGGGTCCGAGGGTGCCGGACGATGGCGCAACGACCGCCCATGGCTTGTCCGTGCGGGCGGTGAATGGCACGGCGGGCGTTCTACCCGGGATGAAGATCGTCTGGCGGATTGTGCTTTGCGTGCCGACTTCGACGCTCGTCTGGCGCTGTGGCGTGTCGGGAAGGACCGTCACGATGACCACCGGCGAGTAGGGACCGCGATCGTCGCCGCAACTGCTGATGGCCCGGACGCGGTAGAACCACTTCGTCGCGGTCTGCGCGGAGACGTGGTTGAACTTCGCGGCCTGATCGCTGACGACCTGCGTCGTCGCGGCGGAGAAATCGGTGGTTGTCGATTCCTGAAGCTCGTAGCTCGTGGAGTTCGAAACGTTGCTCCAGCGGATCGTGTACTCGCTGTTCGACGCAACCTGTGCTGGACCGTTGGCCAGCGGGCGTCCCGGCGTCGTGCAGGGCGGTGTCGTTTTGAGAACCGTGAACGAGCTTGTCGCCGATGAGAGCGACGGGCAGAGCGCGTAAAGTACTTCGACGCGCCAGTGGATCGTGCCGCTGGGAACATCGGCCGTCAGCTTGTGATCGGTGGTCGTTCCGATGACGCTCTCGCCCTGGTCATCGACAGCCGCCCACACTTTGTATCCGGCCGCGTCGGGAATGCGCGACCACTCGAAACGGACGGGCGATGAGAGACCGGTTGCTCCGTCGGCGGGCGTGAAGAGGATCGGTCTCTCGCCATCGCAATCGTTTTCGGGGACAGTGAAGTGGAAGTGCTTCGACTCGACGGGCGTGCATCCGTTGACGAATGCGACGACCCACCATTCATTCTCATCATCCGGCACTTCGACCGTCACCTCGGTCTGCGGCGTCTGCGCAATTCGGGTGTCCGCACCGTCGTCGTTGCGGAGAAGAACGGCGTAACCGATGGCGCCATTGACCGCGGTCCAGGCAAAGCGCACCGGCGAGGTGAGGTTCGTCGATCCGTCGGCCGGCGCGAGAAGAGCCGGTCCATCAGTCGGGCAAACCTGCGCTCGCGCGACGGTGAAATGCGCGGTTGTGGAGCGAAGCGAAGGACAGCCGTCGAACGCCGCTTCGACGAGCCAGGTCACCGCGCCCGGCGAGAGCGGACCGGTGATCGATGTGTCGGTTGTCTTGGCCAGCACCTTCGTTTCGCCGCCGTCGAACGAGGCGTAGACGCGATACTCCGTCGCCTTCGGAACTGCAGTCCAACTCAGCGTGACGGGCGAAGGAACGGTGGCGCCGTCGGCCGGCGCGATGAGTTGCGGTCGGGAGCTGGTCGTCAGGCAGCCGGGCGTTGGGATGACAAAACTCGCGACAGCCGATTTCACCGAGGGACAGTTCTCGAAAAACGTCTCCACGAACCAGAGGCCGTTTCCGGTGCCGGTGAAGTCGTGCTGAATGTGCGTGTCTTTGGTGAAGCCGATGTCGCCAAATGCGTCGCCGTTGATCGAGACCCAGACGCGATACAGCAGCGCGGACGAATCGGTAGCGTTCCAGGAAAACGTGATTGGGCTCGTGACCTGCGCGCCGCCGATCGGCGCCGAAAGCGTGGCCGCTTTGTGCGCATCGCAATTCGCGGCGGTTCCGACGGTGAAGCGACGATGCGCGGAAAAAGTGGAGTCGCAGCCGTTGCTGAATTGCGTCTCCACGTACCACTCGCCGGTTCCGCTCTCGAGGGACATCTGTTGCGATGTGCTGGAGTTGCTCGTCCGCGCAGCAAGCAGCGGCGCGCTTCCGTTGAAGGAAATCCAGAGCCGGTAGTTGCTGGCGCCCGCGACCGCGCTCCACGAAAACGTCACCGGAGAAGTGACCGTGGCGTTGTCGGCGGGCAAGGTCAGTGTCGTCGTCGCGCCGCAAACGACCGGCACGCCGCTGGTAAAGCTCGATCTGGCGGAAACGATGTCGGGACAGTTGGCGAACACCGTAGCCACCCACCACGTGACTGCGCCGTCGGGAACGAGACGAGTCAGCGACGTCGCCGTCGTCGTTCCCGATAAATCGCCTGCCGTGTCGCCCGCCTCCGCGATGTAGAGCTTGTAGCCGATCGCGCCACTCACCGCCGTCCATTGGAAGGTGACGGGCGAGACGACGCCGGTCGCGCCGCTGGCCGGAGAGATCAGCGTCGCCGGCGTCGTCGAGCAACTCACCGTTGGCGCGACCGTGAAGCTGAAAACGGAGCTCGATGTCTTGACCGACGTGCTGCAGGCGGGGAAGGCGTCAACGGACCAGAAGTAGGTACCCGCGGGCAAAGGCTGCGCGAACGTAAAGCTCGTTTGCGAGGCACTGAGCCGTGTGTCGTTTGTCGCCGGCGCGGGCGGGTTTTGCGTGCCGAAGTGGATGAGGTACTTGTCGGCGCCCGACGCAGCGGACCAGCTCAGCGTGGGTGTCGCGCTGGCGGTGCTGTTGTTCGCCGGCCCGATGAGATTGAATGATCCGGGCGGATTGCAGACCGTCGTCGCAGCGGTCTTGAACGTCGCGCAGCCGCTCGTGGTGAAGGGGCAAGTCGTATTTGTCTTTTTCGCGACGACGCGCCATTCGTAGCTGGTATTCGCGTCGAGCGGATTCGGCCGGTTGTAAGTCGTCCCTGACGTCGTGAAGACCGGCGATCCGGTGCAAGCGCCGGAACCGACAGCGCCGAAATAGACATCGTACTGATCGGCGCCGCTGACGGGGCTCCAGCTCATCGTTGGCGTTTGCGAAACGTTCTGCGAGCTGTCTGACGGCGACTGAATGGCCGGCGCGCTGGTGAGGCAGCCGACGGTGAACTGTTTGCCGGCCGACGCCAGCTCGCAGTTCGCAACGTTCGTGGTGGCCTTCACGGCCCAGAAATACTGACCAACAGGGAGGCTGCTTACGGTGCAGGAGCTGGCGTTCGAGCCCGTCGCGGAGCAGGCGACCGTTCCGCTGTTCGTGTTGATCGACGTGGCGACAAAGACTGAATAGCCGGTGACCGCGGCGGACGTAGAAGGTGTCCAACTGAACGTGATCGGAGAACCTGCATTCAGATTGCTGCCGCTCGGCGATTGCGCGATTGGCGGCTGGCTGTTCGCCGGGCACTGCGCAATCGCCTGTCCGCCGAGCGCGGCTAACGCGCACAGAAGTGCTGCAACTCGAGCTCGCATGATGTCCCTCTCCAACGCCGGTTAGACGGGGGCAGTCTCTCCGGCGTTGACGCGAATGTAACCGGCTCTCACCCTTGCAACGGTGACCAAGCTCACGCGCTCAATGGTACTTATTGCCGCCCGTGCTGAACAAGACGACGACCTCGTCCGCTTTGATCGTGCCCGCGGCGCGGAGTGATCGCAACGCCAGCAGCGCGGCCCCGCTCTCCGGCCCCGCATCGATCCCCTCGGTGCGCCGCATCTCAGCCGCGGCTTCTTCGATCTGCGATTCATCGACGGCGATCGCGCCGCCACCCGAGTCTCGCAGCGCGCGCAGCATCAGGCGATCGCCGATCGCGCGCGGGACGCGAAGGCCCCACGCACCGCTCTCCGGCGATTCCCACTCCGGCGCCGTTTCCAGACCTTCGTTGAATGCGCGGACGACCGGCGCGCAGCCGCTCGACTGCACGCTGAACATGCGCGGACGCTCGGAACCGATCCAGCCGAGGCGTTGCATCTCGTCGAAGGCTTTCCACATGCCGATGAGGCCTGTGCCGCCGCCGGTCGGATAGAGGATGACGTCGGGAAGACGCCCGAGGTCTTCGAGAAGCTCGTAACCCATGATCTTTTTTCCTTCGACGCGATACGGCTCTTTCAGCGTCGAGAGATCGAAGCCGCCGTTGGCCGCGATGTACTGCGCGACGCGTTTGCCGGCATCCGTGATCACACCCGCAACGAGCTCGACCTCGGCGCCATAGCCGCGGCACTCATCGATGATCGATTGCGGCGTGTCGCGCGGCATGGCCACGAACACCGGCAAACCGGCACGGGCGCCGTATGCCGATAACGCGGCTCCGGCGTTGCCCGCGGTCGGCGCGGCAAGCGTCTTCGCGCCGAGGCGCTTGGCCATCGTCACGGCGGCAGCCATGCCGCGCGATTTGAACGAGCGCGTCGGATTCTTCGACTCGTCCTTGATCCAGACGTTTTCGAACTGCGTCGATTGGAGCAGCGGCGTGATGCCTTCGCCAAGCGTGACGATCTCGCGCTCGTCGTCAGCGGGAAGCAACTCGCGATACCGCCACATCGTCGCGGGACGGCTGCGGATTTCGTCGCGCAGCTCTAGCGCGGGAGCGAGGTCGTATTGCGCCAGCAGCGGCGCGGCGTCATTCGGACAGAGATTCATCAGCGCACGAATCTCGAAGGTGGCATCGCAGCGTGAGCAGGCGAGATGAAGAGGGAAGCGGCGGACGGTCATAAGGGGATCGTATCGCGAGGGTAGGTTTATCTGCGTACATCGCGGAAAGGCTTGATCCGCGGATATACGCAGATGTGCGCAGATAAAAAAGGAGCTCGCCCAACCTAATGCCAGTCTTCGACCTTCAGACCCGGAACTCGAGTGAACTCTCGGAGGTTGTGAGTGACGACCGTCAGGTCGAGCGCCAGCGCGATGGATGCAATGAGCAGGTCGCGCTCGCCGATTGGTCGTCCAATACGCTCAAGGTCAAAGCGTAATCGCGAGTAGCTGTCGGCCGCATCGCGATCGAAAGGAAGAACCTTGAACGGCTCCAGGAAGTCATCGACCTCATTCCGAGCGGCTCGTCGCGAGCTTTTGTGTGCGCCGAACCATAACTCCGCGAGTGTAACGGTCGTGATCGCAATATCGTTCGGCCGATGAAAGCGCATCCGTTCGGCGACCTTACCCTGACCCTTCAGCGCATAGATGCACGTGTTCGTATCGAGCACGTACCTCATGGTTTATCGAGATCGATAGGCGTACCACCAGGAGGTAGCGGCTTGACAAGCTCAAGGCTCCGAGACGCCTTGCCCCAGCGTTCCCAGTACCCTTTCGGCCAAGCTCGTGGAGTGAGAGGCTCAAGGACAACCGCGTCTCCTTCGTGGCGGATCGACACCTCTTCCCCTTCGAACCGGAACTCTTTGGGTAGCCGGACGGCCTGGCTCCTTCCATTTCGGAACAACTTCGCAGTCTTCATTCTTCATCCCCCCATCGGTCTATATCAGTATAGACCAATGGAGATTCATTGGGAATCGCCGCGCAATTCAATTCTTCTTCGCGTCCGCCACGGCCTTGTCCATGCTCTTCTGCATCTCATCCATCGATTTCTGGGCCTCGCCGGGTTTGTCTTCGTACTTGGCGATCTCGTTGGTGATGGCGTTCAGCGCGCCATCGTATTTGGCCAGAAGTTGCTGGTTGTAGGCGATGGCGGGGGAGATGTTCGCGGTGGAGCTCTGCTTCATCTCGTTGCGCGACTTCTCGTAGTTGTCGAGCATCTCTTTGTACATCTTCTTCGTCTGATCGTCTTTGGCTTCGTCGTACGACTTCTTCATCTGCGTGTAGGCTGAATCAAACGACGCGTTTGTGGCCTCGGCCATCTTCGACGTCAGGGTGGCGGTGCTGGCGGCCATCACCTGGCCTTTGACCCAGAGATACTCCTGCGTGTTGTAGTGAAGGTCCTTTGCGGCGCGGATGTCGGCGGTGAGCATGTCGGCGGCGGAGCCGATCGTCTTGAAGCCTTCCATCATGCCGGCGATCGATTTCTCGCCCGCTTTCTTCGCGGCCTCGGCGTGCTGCTGCGCTTCCTGCTTCGCAACCTGCGCGATGGCCTTTTCATGCTCGCGGACCTTGAGATACATCTGAATCTGTCCTTCGGTCAGTTTGCCGTCCGACGGGGGCCTGTACTTGTCGTTGGAGACGTCCTTCATCAGGTCCAGCGTCCCGTGTTTGTCGAGATCCTGGGAGATCTTCGCTTTGTCGTAGGCCTCTTTGGCTCTGCATCCTGCGAGTGCGATTGACAGCATCAGTACCGCGGAAAAAGTCCGGCGCATTGGTATCCTCCAAATAAAGATGGACGGTGATTTTAGGATCAGCGGGCGAAATTCGCAACCGTCTGGATCATGAATCGAGACGATCGCGGACGCGCGCGGTCAGCGCGGCGAGGTCGCCCAGGATCGACTCGAGCTTGGCGCGATGTTCGGCGCGAAGCGATTCGATCTGCGCTTCGAGCTGGCGGACTTTCTCGTCTGCGTCGTCTGCGGCTGGTGCTTCCTCGACCACGGTGGCCGGAGGCTCTTCGGCCGGCACAAGCGCGGCGGCATCGAGCTCTTCGATCTCGTCTGTATCGATCGGAATGGCCACATTGCCCGAGATCGTGGCCGGACGTTCGCGCCCCTCGGATAGCAGCGACTCGAGCGAGACTTCTTCCATCCGCTCGTAGCTGCTGTCGATCTGCGACTCTGGAAACGGAACTGAGTCGGCAAAGGGATTGAGCTGTGGCGTCGCGGCCACCTCCGGTTCAGGCTCAGGCTCAGGCTCCGGTTCCGGCTTCGCTTTGCCTTTCACGCGAACAGCCTCGGCCTTCGCTTTTTCCTGCGGCGCCGGTTTTCCCTGCAATCGCGCGTACAGATGCTTGGCCGTGATTTTGGAGATGAGCTTGAACGTCTCCATCACGCCTTCGCCTTTGATCGCCGCGGCCTCGGTGTACGGATAGCCTTCGAATCCCAGCCGCTCCTGCAGTTGCTCGATCGGAAGGACGCCGGGGATGTCGCGCTTGTTGAACTGGATGACGATTGGCGTGTCGTTCGCGTCGATGTTGTTCTGCTCGAGATTCTCCAGCAGATTGCCGAAACTCTCGCGGGTCGACTCGACCATCGAAGGCTGCGAGTCGGCCACGAATACGACGGCATCGGCGCCTTTGAGCACGAGCTTGCGCGTCTCGTTGTAAAACACCTGGCCGGGCACGGTGTAGAGCTGGATCTTGAGGTTGAACGAACCGACTCTGCCGATGTCGACCGGCAGGAGGTCGAAGAAAAGCGTGCGGTCGGTCTTCGTCGCCAACGACAGCATCTTCCCCTTCTGCTTCGGGTCGAGCTTGTCGAAGATGACCATCAGGTTGGTCGTCTTTCCGCAAAGGCCCGGACCGTAGTAAACGATCTTGGCGGTCATTTCGCGGGTGGCGTGATTGAACAGGACCATCGGTTTTCCCAGCTCGATTTCGGGAGGGAAAGTATCGCACATAGAATCGCGGCGTGGACGACGAGCCGGTGATTGACGCCGATGATCCTGTCGAGATCCCGATCACGGACACGCTCGATCTCCATCCATTCCGGCCCAACGAGATTCGCGATGTGGCATCCGAATACTTGATCGCGGCGCGCGATCGCGGCTTCCGCCAGGTGCGCCTGATCCACGGCCGCGGCACCGGCATGCAACGGGAAAACATCCGCAAGCTGCTGGCCTCACTCGATTACGTGGAAGCCTTCCACGATGCCGACGGGAGTGGAGGCGGGTGGGGCGCGACGGTGGTGGTGCTTTCGAAGCGTGAAGTGTGAAGAGTGAAGAGTGAAAATGGAGTAGCGCAGGTCTATCATCGTGACGTGATGGTGCGAGCCCAAGTCACTCTTGACCGTGAGATGTATCGAAGGGCGCGCAAGCGTGCGTCGGAGTTGGGTGTTTCATTCGCTGAGTACGTTCGCCGTCTCGTTGCCCTCGACATCCCTGTGCCGCAAAAGAAAGCCGATCCGTCGATTCTTTTCGCCCTCGGCCGTTCAAACGGAAGCGACGTGGCAGCAAACAAAGCCGTGATGATCGCTGAGGCCTTTGCCGCGAAACGTACTTCGAGCTCGCATGCTGGTCGTGCTAAACGCCGTTGATGCTTTCGCGATCGTCATCGAATCCGCTAGAGTCTCATTCAGATATGTCTACCTTGTTCGAAGAGCTGAGCCGCGTTCGCACTTACGAGTACACGGCGGAAGATGTCCGTGAGTTCGAAGTGCTGCACGAGGAGATCCGGGCGCTGAAGAAGGAGCGTAACGCGGTCATCGTCGCGCACAACTACTACCGGCCTGAGATTCTGAAAGTTGCGGACTTTGTTGGCGATTCGCTGGAACTGGCGTTGATGGCGTCGAAAGTTCGCGACGCTGACGTCATCGATTTCTGCGGCGTTCACTTCATGGCCGAGACGGCGAAGATCGTCAATCCGTCGCGGACCGTGCTGCTTCCCAATCTTGCCGCGGGCTGCCAGCTTGCCGATTCAGCGCCGGCCGGGGATCTGCGGAAGCGCATTGCTGAGTTGAAGGGGCAGTTTGACGATCTCGCTGTCGTCAGCTATGTCAACACGACAGCAGCGGTGAAGGCTCTGTCCGATGTCATCGTCACCTCCGCGAATGCAGCGAAAGTCGTGAACACGCTGCCGAACAAGAACATCCTCTTCGTTCCCGATCGCAATCTGGCGCGGCACGTTGCCGAGCAGGTTCCGGACAAGAACATCATTCCGTGGGAAGGTTTCTGCTACGTCCATCAGCAGATTACGCCGCACGAAGTGGCGCGCATCCGCGAGGCCGATCCCGAGATCAAAATCCTCGTGCATCCCGAATGCCGCGCCGACGTGGCAAAGCTCGCTGATGCGGTGCTGTCGACGTCGGGAATGGTGAAGTACGCGAAAGAGCGGCCGGAAAAACGCTTCCTCGTCGTCACCGAGTGCGGACTCTCGGATCGACTGGCGATGGAAGTGCCTGAAAAGACCTTCGTCAAAGGCTGCAAGCTCTGCACGTTCATGAAGGTGACCACGCTCGAAGACGTGCGCGATTCGCTCAAGTTCATGCGCTACGAGATCGACGTGCCTGAGGAGATTCGCGTTCCGGCGGAGAAGGCGCTGACGCGAATGTTCGAAGCGACCGAGGGCGGAGCTGCGCGCTAGTCAGGTGCCGGCTTCGGTTTCTCGCAGGATCGCTTCTGCTACGCGTTTTGCAGCCGCTTCCGGCGTCCGTTCCCGGACAAACTGAAACTGGCTGACAAGCGCAGGGATGTCCGCCGGATCTACATCTTCGGAAAGCACTGGAACGATGCGTTTTCCATCGGCCAGTGCAGCGCCCAACTCAAAGAATGTCCAGGGTCGTTGAATACTCTCGGGCGTAAGTACCATGATCAGGACTCTGCTCTGGCGAAGCGCTCTCTCGATCTGATCTCGCCAACGCTCGCCAGGAAGAATGTCGTGAGCGTCAAACCAGCTGGTAATGCCCGAAGCAGTAAGGGCATCCGAGAATTTGCGAACCCAGGGTTGACTGGCGGAAGAATACGAAAGAAACACGTCGTACGCGCGCCGCTTGGGCTCGCGTGTGACTGCAGCCGTCGCTATCGTGGTTTCACTCATTGTTCTTTTTCCTTGGGCGGGTCCTGGAGCTCAACTGCTTGAGATATTTGTCCACTTCATTCAATCGAATGATGTCGCGCTTCTTGAGAAATACAGGAGCATTCGGATGGACCTGAAACTCTTTCGCCGATAACCCATGCAAGACAACTACGATCGGAATACGACGTTGCCATGCTGCGCCAATCTCGATCCAGACGTACGGACGCTCCAGTGCCCAAGGCGTGAATAGAACGAGTAGCTCATCTGCCTTGTCGATAAAGTCCCGAATATCTTCTTCGAATTCCGCTCCTACATCGACATCTGCTTCGTCCAGGAAGGGCGTCGCACCTCGATTATCGATCTCGCGTGCGATCTGACGCGCAACCCACGTGTCTTCGCTCGAATGGCTTATGAATACCAGCCACTTGCTCTTCTTCCTGGCCATCGTAGCTCGTTCGGTAGGTCGTGCTCATCGTATCCCAGACTCGAATGTTCCAAGCGGCCGAGCGGCAACTCTGCGCTCATCTGCGACATCTGCGGATAAAACTAATGGCAAATGAGCTGATACACGCCCATCACGTCGCCTGACACATCGTCCAGATCTGCTTTCATTTTCCCGAGGGCGGTCTGGTATTCGGGATCGGTCTGGAGCGACTGCATCCACGGGTGTTTGACCCATGCGAACCAACTGTGGTTTCCGAGCTCGGCGGCGCGATTGACCCAGTGCATGGCGTTGTCCCGATCGCCGAGTTTGGCGTAACAGTAAGCCTGACGCATCGCGGCCCAGTGAAGGCGGTTGGCGTCGGCTTCGAACGAATGCAGCGCCGCTTCCGCTGCCGGCCGGTCGCCTTTCGCCGCCGCGATCATGGCGCGGAGACTCTTGCCGAGGTAGTGCTGCGGGACGAGTTGGGAAATGCGGCGGGCTTCCGCTTCGGCGCTGGCGAGGTTGCCGATCAGGATGAACGCATTGGCGCGGATGTCGCGGCCGGCGAGCTCCGTGTCGCGCGCGGCCAGTGCCGCGGGCGCGTTCGATAGCGCGCCTTCAGGATCGACGGCGTTGACGTACCAGTAGCCGCGGATCTTCGCTTCGTTGGAGTTGGGATCGAGGCTGACGAGGCGATCGCCGACGCATCGAACGCGCTGGGTGTCGCCGATCGAGACGAAGAAGTTGGCGACGTTGTTGAGTGCGTTGATGTCGTTCGGATTCAACTGCAACGCAGCCAGATTTTCGCGAACGGCTTCGCGGAAACGCTCCGGATCCCTGACGAAAACGCGGCCGAGCGCGAGATGCGCGGCGGCAAGATGCGGATCGAGGCGCACGGCCTGATGCGCGTACCATGTGGCGCGCTCGGTCGTGTCGGGTGCGGTGTCGAGACCGCGCGCCTGCCCGAGTGACATGGCGATCGCCAGCTCGGCGTAGGCGGCGGCGAAGTTCGGATCGAAGCCGATGGCGCGGCGCAGATCGGCTTCCTGCGCCTGATGATCGGCGGGCACAAGGCTTCCGCTAAGTGCTCGGGCGCGCAAATACTCTTCGAACGCGCGCGGATTTGACGACCGCGCTTCCGATGCGTTTCCTGCCTTTTGCACACCGAGCTTTTGATTCAGACCGGCGACCGTGCGCGACGAAACATCGTCGATCAGTTTGATGAGATCGCCGCGCTTTCCGTCGATGGTGTCGGCCCATACGTTGTAGCCCGTTCGCGAGTCGGTAAGTTGAAGATTGACGCGCACGAGATCGCCGGCAGCGAGGAAATGTCCTTCGAGCACGCTGTCAACGTGGAGCTGCTCGGCGGCGGTCTTCATATCAATTTTCTTTTTGTGAAACTCGACGATCGCCGACGTCGGCCGCACTTGCAGCGACGGAATCTGCTGCAATTTCGTCACGAGCGCGTCGGCCAGGCCGACCGAGAGAAAGTCGTCGTTCGAGTTGTTCGCGATGTTGTCGAGCGGAAGCACCGCCATCGAACGGATCGGTGGCGGCGGCGTGGCCGAAGCAGCAACCGGTTCCGTGCGATTGTGACGATTGAAGTAGACGATCACCGCCGCGCCGGCCGCGAACGCGACGATCGTCATGATCAGACGGAACCAGCGCGGCCGTGCGCGGGTTCGTCCGATCGACGAGTGCGTCGGTGACATCGTCGTCGCGTATCGAGCGGTCGGCGTGTCAATGTCGTCGAGATCGCTCAGCAGATCGCGAGCGGTCTGATAGCGGTCTTGCGGTTCTTTCTTCAGCAGCTTGCCGATGATCTTCGTTGCTGCGGTGGGAAAGGCCGGATCGCGCGCGACGAACGGCTCCGGCTCGGAGTCGCGAATTTTTTCGAGCACCATCAGCGGCGCGTCGGCGTTGAACGGGAGCTGGCCCGTCGCCATCTGATAAAGGATGA
>DATAMS010000183.1:0-4528 GCA_036260495.1 Thermoanaerobaculia bacterium | reverse complement strand
GGAAGGCGTGATCGAGCCATGTGAAAAAGTAGGTCTGCCCGACCCACATGATCGCGGCGAAGACGTGGGTCCAGCGGACTGCGAGATTCAGCCACTCACGAACGACGTAACTCATCGGATTCCTTTGTTTGGTTTGCGGCGCGAATGTAGCAGAATCGCGCCCCATGCGAGAGATCGAACGCATTCTCGACCAGTTGAACCGTTCCTGGGGCGGCCCCTCGTGGACCGGCGTCGATATCCAGCCGCTCCTCGACAGCATCACGGACGATCAGGCCCGCGCCCATCCAATTCCGAACGCGCACTCGATCATCGAGCTGCTCGCCCACATGACCACCTGGATGACCGCCGTCGCCTCCCGCCTCGGCGGCGACACCCGCGAACTACCTCCCGAAGAAGACTGGCGCGACGTCACGAATCTCGCCTGGCCCGACGCGATCACGGAGATGGAGAACGCCCAAAGCCATCTGTCCGACGTAATCGCCCGCCTGACCCCGGACGATCTCGACAAGAAAGTCGCCGGCCGCAAATACACGATCTACGTGATGCTCCACGGCGTGATCCAGCACAACCTCTATCACGCAGGACAGATTGGGTTGCTGAAGAAGTTGGGGTGAGGGAGCTGACTACCCGCGATATCGCCAATAGCCAGGCCGTCGGCTTTGATGAGCAACAGCGACTATGAAGACATGATCTTCGTGAACGCGGTAGAAGAGCGTGAACGGATAGCGCGAAAACACATACCGACGTTCACCACGTCGTGCGACAGGCCACCTTTCAGGCGCCTCGGCAACAGCGGCAATCGCTTTGTTCAGCTCAAGGCGAAATCCATGTGCTGCCACTTCGCTGTGCTGGCGGTACCACGCTTCGTACTCAGCCAGCTCTTGCTCAGCTTCGAGATGAAACCGAACAAGCATCATTTCCGGCGTTCGAGTTTCGCCTTGACCTCTTCCCACGGGATGGTCTGCACGCTGCCGGATTCGATCTCGCGCCAGCGACGCTCAGCGACGGCCGACCAGGCTTCATCCACGTCTGGATCTGGAGGTGGCTCGAGGCTTTCGATGAGCAGACCCGCAAGCGTCGCACGGTCGCTCTCGGGCAAGTCGAACACTTCGCTGAACTGATGCTTGAGATCGCGAGCCATGGCGAGATTCTACTCGTTTCCTGGGCTTTTCAGATCTGGACCCGTTTCAAACCATCGGTACTATCAGGCGAAGTCCAACCACCGAGGCGGGACGCCCCGCTGGTCGCGGGCGAGACGCCCACACTCCTCAGCGCTGCGAATGTTGGTCGTTAGGAGTGCGGTCGTCTCGATTCGATGGTTTCCAGATACTTCCAAAGCGCGGTCAAATCTCCGCCGAATTCATCGTGATGCTCACGCCTCGCAGCACGCGTCTCTTCAACAATGAGTCGTCACGCATCGAGAAATCTCCCATCCATTGCTGCGGTGCGTAAATCAGCGCCTCACCCTTCCCCCCACTTCAACTTCGTCCTCAGCACATCGAAGTAGCTCGTCTTAGATGTGCGGACCAGCGTTACGGGGTTGGGGGACTTGTTGATGCAGACCTTGTCGTTTTGCGCGATGGGGAGGCCTTCCTGGCCGTCGAGGGTTAGGAAGATTTCCTGGTTGGGGGTGGCGATGCCGATCTCGATCTCGAGGTCGTCGGGGAGGACGATGGGGCGGTTGGAGAGCATGTGCGGGCAGATCGGGGTCAGGACAACGGCGCCCATCGTGGCGTAGATGATCGGGCCGCCGGCGGAGAGGTTGTAGGCGGTGGAGCCGGTTGGTGTGGCGATGATCAGGCCGTCGGCGCGGAATGAGGAAACAAACTGACCGCCGACGCTGACGCGCATCTCGATGATGCGCGCCAGCGCGCTTTTGTTGATCGTGGCGTCGTTGAGCACGCGGTATTTGCGGTGATCGCGGCCCGGTCCGCGTACTTCGACATCGAACGTGACGCGCTTCTCGCTTTCAAAATCATCAACGAGCACGCGCTCCATCACCTCCGCAAAATCCTCAACGCGCACCTCGGTGAGGAAGCCGAGCGTGCCCATGTTGACGCCGAGGATGGGGACGTCTTTCGGTGCGTGGCGGGCGACGGAGAGGAGCGTGCCGTCGCCGCCGAAGGTGATCAGAAGCTCGGAGTGTTTGCCGAGGTCGCTCTTGGCGACGCACTTGCCGCGGTCGCCGAGTTTGTCGGCGGTGCCGTAGTCGAAGCAGACGGTGTAGCCGCGGCCGCGAAGATCGGCGGTCACGCGCGCGGCGAACGCGAGTGCGTCCTCCGAGGTGGTCTTCGCGGAGATGCCGATGGTCTGCACGGAAAGAGTTTACGCGATCACTCTTCGCACATCTTCCGGCTCGATGACGACGCGGTCGCCAGCGCGCTCGGGGCCGGTGAAGAGCACCGGGTGCAGCACCTTCTCGAGGATGGCGCGCAACGCCCTCGCGCCGAGCTTCTGTTTCAGCGCCGCCTCGGCGATCGCGTAGAGCGCGCCGGCGGAGAACTCGAGCTGGATCTGATCGAGCGCGCAAAGGCGCTGGTACTCCGGAATCATCGCCTCGCGCGGCTCGGTGAGAATCGTGACGAGATCTTCGGCGGTCAGCGTGTCGAGCTCGACGTGAACGGGAAGACGGCCGAGAAGCTCCGGGAGAAAGCCGTACTTCACCAGCTCTTCCGTCGAAATGTCTTTCGCGCGAACGTCGCCATCGCCGAAGAAGCCGATCGACTTCGTGTCGCTGTTGTCGTCGATGTCGCTGAATGCGCCGGCGCAGATGAAGAGGATGTTGGCGATGTCGATCTCGACGTAGTCGTACTTGTTCCAGTGCGAGGTGACGTTGAGCGGAACGAAAAGCTTCTCGCCTTCGAGAATCTTGAGCAGTGACTGCTGCACGCCTTCGCCGCCGATGTCGCGCGATCCCGAGCCGGTGCGCGTGCCGCCGGAGCGCCGCGCGATCTTGTCGATCTCGTCGATGAAGACGATGCCGTTCTCCGCGGCGTCGACGTTCTGATTCGTGGCGAAGAGCAATCTTCCGATCGCGACCTCGACATCCTCGCCGTAATACCCCGCCTCAGTGAACGCAGTGGCATCGTTGTAGGCAAAGGGAACGTCGAGAATTTTCGCCAGGGTGCGGGCCAGATATGTCTTGCCCGATCCCGAGGGCCCGATCATCAGGATGTTGGACTTGCGAATGGCGACGTCGCCGCCGAACTTCAGATACTCGATGCGCTTGAGATGGTTGTACGCGGCGATAGCCAGCACTTCTTTGGCGTGCTTCTGGCCGACGACGTACTGATCGAGCTGTTCGTAGATGCGCCGCGGCGTGACGTGCAGGAAGCGGTAGATGTCACGCTTTTCCTTCATGGGCGGCGGGGATGAGTATAGACGTGGATCAGAGATAAGAGGATTAGAGATCAGAAAGTTCAGACGTGAGAGAGAGTCTCTTGTCTCCGATCTCTCCTGAGCTACGCGCTAATATCCAACCCATGAAGCTTCGTTTCGCTCCCAGTCCCACCGGGTTCCTGCACGTCGGCGGCGCCCGCACCGCGATTTTCAATCTTCTTCACGCGCGACGACACGGCGGCACGATGTTGCTGCGCATCGAAGACACGGACGTCGAACGATCGCGTCAGCGTCATGCGGAGCAGATCATCAGCTCGCTGCAGTGGCTCGGTGTGGCGTGGGACGAGGGCCCGGTTTATCAGAGCGACCGGCTGGAGCGTTATCGCGAACGCGTCGAGGAGTTGGTTGCCGGCGGAAAGGCGTATCGATGCTATTGCACCGTCGAGGAGCTCGAGGCCGAGCGCGCGGCCGCGGAAAACGCCAGCAAACAATGGCGCTACTCCGGCCGTTGCCGCGCCATCGAAGGCAATCCTGCCGAGCCGCATGTCATTCGTTTTGCCGTATCGTCTGGAACGATCGAGTTTCATGACCTCATCCGCGGCGACGTGCAGTTCGAGGGCGACCTGATCGACGACTTCGTCCTCCTCCGCTCCGACGGCAATCCCACCTATCACCTCTCCGTCGTCGTCGATGACATCGACATGGCCATCACCCACGTCGCGCGCGGCGACGATCACCTATCGAACACGCCGAAGCACGTGCTGCTCTTTCGCGCGTTCGGTGCCGCCGTTCCCTCATTTGCGCACCTTCCCCTCATCCTCGGCAGCGACAAGAAGCGTCTCTCCAAGCGCACCGGCGCGACGTCAGCCGAGGAGTATCGCGAGATGGGCATCGTCCCCGATGCGCTCTTCAACTTCCTGACGCTGCTCGGTTGGTCGCCGGGCGAGAACCGCGAGGTCTTTACGCGCGACGACGCCGCGCAATGGTTCGATCTTTCCCACGTCAACAAGGCGCCCGCCGTCTTCGATCCGGAGAAGCTGCTCTGGATGAATGGGCAATATCTTGCACACATGACCGCGGACGAGATCTACCCGCATCTCGTTCCCTTCCTCCCCGATCCTCCGCCGCCGCTCGACGCGATCCGCTACGTGATCGATCTGAACAAGGTGCGCGGCCGGACGCTGAAGGA
>DATAMS010000182.1:0-6609 GCA_036260495.1 Thermoanaerobaculia bacterium | reverse complement strand
GTGACGAAGTCCGAGATGACGAACGCGATGCATGCCAGCAGCACGGCGGTCGTACTGGTCAGCATGATGACTCGCGTCAGTCTCCGGCGGATGGAAGGTTTCGAGGCCAGCGGCATTGGATCGCTATCGTCCTTGGTGGTTTGTGATCGTTGACTTGAGAGAAGTGCATTGGGATGCACGGAAAAATACGAGAAGGGAACGGTCACGCGGAGACGCGGAGTGCTTTTCTCCGCATCTCCGCGCCTCCGCGTGAAATGTTTTTAAGCAGCGTGCTGGCTGACAGCAGCGATCAGCCGGATGACGTGCCGCTCGAACTCTGCTGGAGTACACCTGCTCTTCGTCAGGAACTCCGTGGCCCCGAGGCGAAGGCGATCGGCGCTACCGACTTCCTGGGCTGAGTAGACGAGGATCGGGATGTCCGGGAGAAGCCCGTTCTGGCGTAGCGCTTCGACGACTTCGAAGCCGCTCATGTCAGGCAGCCCGGGATCGAGCACGATCAGACTGGGAACGTGTCGTGTGCATAGCTCGATCGCGTCGCAGCCATTGGCCGCATGAAGCGTCCGGATGCCGTGATTCTGCAGAGACGTGGTCATGACGCGGGCGAGATCGAGATCGTCTTCCACTACGAGAACCATGGCCTCTTCGCGATCGAGGTTGATGCCTTGGGCAGGATCATCGCGTTCCGGAATTGCTATCGGAGCAACGGCTAGCGGAATCGTGAACTGAAAGCGGCTGCCGGCCGGGTCATTCTTTTCGGCCCAGATGCGGCCGCCGTGCGCGCGGACGATGCTCTGGCAGATGGCGAGGCCGAGGCCGGAACCGCCTTTGTCGCGGGAATCGGAGGCATCGACCTGGCTGAAGCGCTCGAAAATCGATTCGAGCTTTTCATCGGGGATGCCGCGCCCCTGATCGCTGACGCAGAACACGAACTCGGAACCATTCGCACTGCCACTCACGGTCACGGTCGTGTCGCGCGGCGAGAACTTGATGGCGTTGCCGAGCAGGTTGGTCAGCGTCTGCACGATCCGGTCGGGGTCGCCCCAAAGGTCGCCGGCCGCACGCTCGATGGCCAGCCGCACGCCTGCCTGATCCGCCATCGAGAGAACTCCTTCGAGAGCCTGCACCATCACGGCGTTTGCATCGACGTGACGGCGCGACAATTCGCTCTTGCCCGAACCGATCCGTTCGATGTCGAGGATGTCGTTGATGAGCCTGACGAGGCGGTCGGTATTGCTGACGGCGATCTCGAGCATGCGCTTGCCTTTGTCGCCGATCGTGCCGAGGAGGCCGCTGCCGAGGAGGCCGAGCGCGCCGCGAATCGAGGTCAGCGGCGTGCGCAGCTCGTGGCTGACCGTCGAAACGAATTCGCTCTTCAGCCGTTCGACGGCGCGCCGTTCGGTGACATCGCGGAAAATCACCACGCCGCCGATCTGCACTCCACTCTCATCGAACATCGGTTGTGAGGAGTATTCGACGGGAAGGCTCGTGCCGTCCGGCCGCCAGAACGTGTCGTCCACGATTCCGAAGGTCTGGCCCTTCCGCTTCTCGATCGTGTTCGTGCAATCCTCCTCCGGCCAATGCGTGCCATCGGCGTGCGAGTGGTGGATGGACTCGTGAATCGATTTCTGCTGCAGCTCGGTGAGGGTCATGCCGAGCATCCGGCTGCCGGCTGGGTTGATGAAGGTGGCCCGGTTGTCCAGGCCGATGCCAAGGATTCCGTCGGTGGCGTTGTTCAGAATCAGCGCGCTTTCCCTGGCCAGTTGCACGTTCACCTCGGCGATTTTCTCGGCGGCGTTCTTTGCGGCGAGCAGTTCCCCATTGGCCTTTGTCAGCTCTCCGGTGCGGCAGGCAACCGTCTTCTCGAGATGCGTTTGAATGAGAAGGAGCCTGTCGTCGCGATGTTCGATCTCGGTGAGCATGCCGTTGAATCCGGCGACCAGATTCGCGATCTCATCGCTGCCGTTTGCGCGGCGAGGAGTTGCCCGGACGCTGTAGTCCTTGTGCTCCGAGACGTGGCCGGCGATGCGCGCCAGCTCAACGATCGGGGCAGTGACTTTTTTCTGGAGCTTTGAGGTGAGGATGAAGCCGGCGATCAGGCACACCAGAAGGATGATGATCGTGGCTTGCGCGTCTTCCACCAAACGGGCACGCCCGTCTCGCCGGTCGGCGATGAGGTAGACGGTGCCGATACGCTCACCATCGTGCGAGATGGGAAGGTAAAGCTCGACGCGGCCGTCCCTGCTTGCGTAATCGACTGTCGCGCCCGGAAGGCGCGGAGGTAGCGAGGCGGTGCTGCCGGAGTACTTTGCGAACAGCTCTCCTCGCGGTGTGTAGATGCCGCCGCCGATGAATGCGTCGTTCAAACGAAGGACGGACAGCGCCTCTTCGGCCGCCTTTCGATCGTTGAACGCAAGTGCTGCCTCGCTGCCAGAACTGATCAACCGGCCAAAGGACGTGATCTGCATGTCGAGCTCCTCGCGCTCGTCGACGACGTCCTGAATCACGGAGAGGGCGCACGCCAACAGCACCGCGACCAGACACACGATCATCGTGATCTGAATCAGTTTTCCGCGAATCGATTGGCGCCACCTCGCGGTCACTTCTCGGCTCTCCCTTCATGAATGGCCCGGGCAACGGTCAGAAGTTTGGAGCTGATGCTCAGCCGCGCGGCGAAGGCCGGCTCGCGGTTGATGTCGAATCGAACGCGGTTACCGACCATCCGAAACTCGATGACGCCGCCTCGCAGCGAGAAGCGGTCGATGTCGCTGACCGTGAGGACACTGTTCTGCCCCAGGAAGCGCAGGATCTGCGGGAGATGTCCCTCCTCGGACGTGCTGATGAAGATGATCTGGCACGACGTCAGAACTTCGTCCCAGTGCAGGTGACGCAGGTGAATGGGGTGACCATTCGCCGACTTTCCGCGCAGAACTTCTTCGAGTGCGACGCCAAACGGATCGTCGCCGACGATGCCGATCTCCAGTGGCGCAGAGGCGGGAAGCACCGCGGCCGGCCACTCGACGAAGCGTGCGAAGTTCAGCAGGTACGCTGCCTTCACCTGATATTCGTCAGTCGTTTGTGCCTGGACACTTCGAGTCCGCAATCCGGCCAAGGCGATCACGAAAATCATGAGCGGAAAACGAACAAGCCGCAGCTTGTCGCTTCTGACGGCGCTATTCGACGAGCTCAAAATCTCCATGTGATTTTCCCGTTCACGGTTCGTTGAATCGGGATTGCGGTGGTGCCCTGGCCGTCGGCGCCGGCGAATTCGGGGTGTTGCGCACGAAGCAGGTTCTGCCCTGAAATGCTCAGCTCCCAGCGCGACGCCGGGTGCCATGACAGTTGCGCATCGAGCCGCAGATAGGCCGGTACTTTGTTGCCGATGGCCCCGACATAGAAGGCCGCGGTATCGATCGAAAGTCCGCGCGAAAGCTGAAGGTTCGAGCGCAGTTGCAGTTGGTGGCGTGGATCGGTGATCGCGGCCGAGCGCACGCCTGCATCGTCCATCGTGACGATGTGCAGAAAGGAGTAGCCAAGCGCGACGTTCCAATTCGGAGCGAGCGCGTCGGTGAGGAGAAACTCTTCGCCGTACGAGCTGCCGTCCATCGAGTTCACGATGTTGAGCGGAACGATCAACCGGCCGGTTGCATCGACAAATGGGACCGGAGCTGCCGTCGCTGTGAGGTCGCGGATCCGGTTACGAAAGGCGGTCACGTCGAAATCGATGTTGTTGGAGATCTGCCGGCGGTAGCCAACTTCGTACGAGTCGACCCGTTCGGGCTCCAGCGCCCGATTGCCGTTGACGACGATGAGAGCGGCGTTTCCCCTGCCGTCGGGAAAAGCGCCTACGTCGATTTGTCCATAGAGCTCGGTCTCGGAGGGCGTGCGAACGGCGCTCGTGGCCGCGGCCCAGAGCGTCTGCCGCTCGTTCACCTTGTACAGAATGCGCAGCGTCGGCTGGAACTGCAGATGCGAGACGGAGTCATACTGAACCTTCGTGCCCGCGATCACGCGCAGGGCACGAGTGACCCTGATTTCATCCTGCACAAACGCACTGGCCGTGGCCGCGATGTTGGAGTCGCGAACGAGCGCCAGTCCCGGCCCGACGGCGCGATCAACAGAGCGGCGGAATTCGGCACCCCAGACTGAGTCGGACCGGCCGATCCTGAGATGATGATTGAAGTCGATATCGACTGTGCGCCGCCTTATATCGAGACTGGCGTTGGTGCGGGCCGTATCGTCGACGAACGCCTGCACGGTCGTGTCTGACCGGCTGGATTGGACCGCCGTCCAGCGAAACAGCAGATCGTCGCCTGAGATTTTGGTCGGCCGAGGGCGAACGTCGAAGGGATTGGCTGGATCGATGAAGCCGCCGCTGTCGGCGGCCGAAGTTCCGCGATACGCATCTCCCTGGATTGTGAAATTGTCGCCTCCGCGTGAGGCCCAGTCGGCGCGGAAACCGCCATGCCCGAGCGTCCAATCGTCGTGAATTGCTCGCGTCGAAGCGGGTCGATCGAATGTCTTGCCGTACACGCGATAATTGCCGTTCTTTCCCAGCGAACCGCCGTGACGGACGGCCGCGGACGATCCTTCAGCGGCTCCGCCGCCGCCCGCGACGAGCGTTCCCTGCGTTTCGATCGCGCTCTTCGTGATGATGTTGATGATGCCGTTGACCGCGTTCGCTCCCCAAAGAGTGCCGCCCGGACCGCGGATGACTTCGATGCGGTCGACGTCATCGAGAAGGGTGTCCTGAACATCCCAGAACACGCCGGCAAAAAGCGGCGTGTACACAGTCCGGCCGTCGATCATGACCAGCAGTTTGTTGGCGTATTGTCCGTTGGAGCCGCGCGCCGAGATCGCCCAGGTGTTTCCGCTGATCCGCGCCACGTCCAGGCCCGGCACGATGCGCAGGACCTCCGGAATGCTCGTTGCTCCCGACTCCCGGATGTCGTCCTGCGTGATCACGAAGACCGCAGCAGCCGTATCCGACAACTTCTGCGCTTTTCGCGACACCGAGGTCACTTCGACGTTCATCAGGTCATCGACGCTGAGCGCGGAGAGATCGCGGCTTTCCTGCGCCTGAAGCGCTCCAGCGGCCAGCGACAAAGCGATGAATCCTGCGGCAAGTATTTTTCGAGCGTTGGGCACAAGCACTTCCTTTGTCTGAGACCTTGGGCGAGGGACAAACGGAAGTGCGCTGGGGACGCGGAAAAAATACAGAGGGAGGCCCGTTGGGCGTGTCTTCCCGGAAGATCGAGTGTTGCATGGAGCGGCGAGACGCAGAGGCCCGATTCAGGAGGCCCGCGTCATGTGACAGGCACGCCAGCAATTCGCGCAGGTCACTCGGATGGGCGAACCGGCCAGCGCCGCGTGTTTGATATGGGCTCTTCTACCGAACGTCGTATCCCGCCGCGATCAGCGCATCGCGAATCGGGCCGGGTCTGTCGGTCGTGATGGTGTGGATACCGAGGCGGACCATGTCGAGGGCGATCGAGGGCTCGTCGACGGTCCACACGACGGAGCGGAGCTTCTCATCGCGAAGACGCGTAATCAGCGATGGCGGCGTTGCGAAGCTCGTGTCGATGCCGTTCAGGTCGTACTGCTTGATCAGCGCGATCAAGTCGTCTTCGGCGTATGTCTTCGTCACCGTGCGGAAGCCGGGGCCTTCGTCGTAGAGCACGTTCCAGCGGCCGTTGTTGTAATCGGCCTCGAAGACGACGATGAGGAGGCAGTCGTTGTCGGGCAGCTCGTGCTTGGCGGCGATGATCGTGTCGATGTCGAAGCTGATGAGAACGACGTTCGATGACTTGCCCGATTGCCGGACGATCTCCGCGGTTGGCGGCACGACTTGCGGCCCGTCTTTCAGCTCGATGAAAAGCTCGCAGCCATCCGGCATCGCGTCGAGCACATCTTCGAGCAGCGGCAAGCGCGTTCCCGCCCACTTCTGCGCTTTCCAGCGGCCGGCATCGAGTGAGCGAAGCTCGTTGGCGAAACGGTCGCGCACCGTCCAGCTCGCGTTCGTGGTGCGGTTCGTCGTGTCGTCGTGAATCACGATGACCTGGCCATCTTTCGTGAGATGGACGTCGAGCTCGCACGCGCCGGCGATTTTCCATCCCTCTCGAAATGCCGGAAGCGTGTTCTCGGGCGGCGCATCTCTCTGCACGAAGCCCTGGCCCATGCCGCGATGCGCGACCACGTTCACTGCCTGCTTAGCCGTTGACATACACGGTCACCTTTCTCGATGGCCGCGGACCGTCGAGCTCAATGAAATAGATGCCTTGCCACGTGCCGAGGATCAGTTGGCCGTTGCGATAGGGCCAGGAAAGCGACGTGCCGATCAGCGTCGAAAGAAAGTGCGCATCGGAGTTTCCCTCGCCGTGCGCGAAGCGGACTTTCGGGACGAGCGCGCGCAACGCTTTGGTCAGATCGGCGGGAACGTCGGGATCGGCGTTCTCATTGACGGAGATGGCGCAGGTCGTGTGCGGCACGATGATCGTAGCGATGCCGTCGTTGAGCGTGAGCGAGCTGAGCGCGCGCTGGACGTCAGAGGTGATGAGGAGAATCTGCTCGCGTGCGGTGGTGCGAACGGTGAAGGATTGCTCGCGGAGCATG
>DATAMS010000172.1:0-2127 GCA_036260495.1 Thermoanaerobaculia bacterium | reverse complement strand
GTGAGGGCGCCGTCATGAGGCTGATGATGAACGTGCATGCGATTCGCGCGATCTACCGCTTCGAGATGGCGCGCACGTTCCGCACGATCACGCAGAGCATCGCCTCGCCGGTACTGTCGACGTCGCTGTACTTCGTCGTGTTCGGCTCGGCTATTGGATCACGCATGGGTGAAGTCGGCGGGGTCAGCTACGGCGCCTTCATCATCCCCGGACTGATCATGCTGGCGCTGCTCAACGAGAGCATTTCCAACGCATCGTTCGGCATCTATCTGCCGAAATGGTCGGGTACGATCTACGAGCTGCTGTCGGCACCGGTGTCGCCGCTCGAAGTCGTAATCGGTTATGTCGGCGCCGCGGCGACGAAGTCGGTGATGCTCGGCATCCTGATCCTCGCCACCGCGCGCATTTTCGTGCCGTACGAAATCGCGCATCCGTTGTGGATGGTGGTGTTCCTGCTGCTGACGTCGGTCACGTTCAGCCTGTTCGGATTCGTCATTGGCCTGTGGGCCGACGATTTCCAGAAGCTGCAGGTCATCCCGCTCATGGTCGTCACGCCGCTGACCTTCCTCGGCGGCGCCTTCTACTCGATCAACATGCTGCCGCCGGTGTGGCAGACGATCACCCTGTTCAATCCGGTCGTCTACCTGATCAGCGGATTCCGCTGGAGCTTTTACGGCGTTGCCGACGTGAATGTAGCGGTTAGCGCGGCCATGACGCTGGGATTTCTCGCGTTGTGCCTCGCGGCGGTGTATTGGGTTTTCAGGACGGGCTACAAATTGAAGTCCTAGAACGCTTCTGCTCGTCATTCCGCGGCGCTCGCAGCGGAACCCGGAGTCCCCAATCCGGGATCCGGAAATCTGGAATCCCGCATTCATTCTTTGGCGTCATTCCCGCGCAAGCGGGAATCCATTTTGACTCTTCTCGAAGTGCAAGGCTTTCGTTCGCCCCGGCGGGTGGCAGCTCTGCACTCGAGCACAGGACCCAAGCGGCGAGCACAATGGATTCGCGCTTACGCGGGAATGACGTCAAGAGAAAAGACGCTGGACTGCGCGCGCGGCTCCCGTCTCGTGCCCCTCGGTCCCCCTCGGGTTATTCGGAGCACGAACGTTCCGGTATCCCGCTCCACAGTCCGGCTTGCGCCGAATGACGAGCCGAAAATCAGCGAGCGTCGAAAGTGAAGTGCAAGCACACGTCAGGTGTAATCGCTGACGTCCGCCGAACTGAAGTTCTCGAACTTCGTGTACTGGCCGAGGAACGTCAGATTGACGACCCCGATGGGGCCGTTGCGCTGCTTGCCGATGATGATCTCTGCCGTTCCCTTCTTCGGTGACTCCTTGTCGTAAACCTCGTCCCGGTAAATGAACAAGATGACGTCGGCATCCTGCTCGATCGCGCCGGACTCGCGCAAATCCGACATCACCGGTCGCTTGTCCGTGCGCTGTTCGAGCGAGCGGTTCAGCTGCGACAGTGCGATCACGGGGATGTTCAATTCCTTGGCCAGCGCCTTGAGTCCGCGCGAGATCTCGGAGATTTCGGTGGCGCGGTTTTCCTTGTTGCCGGGCACGGCCATGAGCTGCAGGTAGTCGATCACGATCAGGCCGAGGTCGTGTTCGCGCTTGAGCCGTCGTGCGCGCGCGCGCAACTCGCCGGGCGACAGGGCCGGCGTATCGTCGATGAAGATCTTCGCGTCGGACAGCAGCGTTATCGCGCTGGTCACGCGCGGCCACTCCTCTTCCTGGATGTCGCCCGTGCGCAGGTGCTGCTGGTTGATGCGGCCGAGCGACGAAATCAAGCGGAACGCCAGCTGCGAGGACGACATTTCCATCGAGAAGATCGCCACCGCCTTGCGCGTTTTCAGCGCCGCATGTTCAGCGATATTTACCGCCAATGCGGTCTTGCCCATCGATGGCCGTGCCGCGATGATGATCAGGTCGGATGGCTGCAGGCCCGCGGTGTACTCGTCGAGATCCGCGAACCCGGTGGCCAGGCCGGTTACCGAGCCCTTGCTCTCGTAGCGCTGGTGCAGGATCTGGAACGCTTCCTTGACCGCCGCGCGCATCGCGACAAAGCCCTTGCGTCCACGGGCGCCGGACTCGGCGATCTGGAACACCTTGCGTTCGGCATTCT
>DATAMS010000166.1:0-7268 GCA_036260495.1 Thermoanaerobaculia bacterium | reverse complement strand
CACCGGCCTGCGCGATGTGCGGTCCACCCAGACGTGCGATGAGCTGCCGGTGGCGTGGAGGCGCTCGCCGGTGGCGTCGCGCAGCTCGTAATCGAAGCGCATCATCCTGCTTGCGGATTCGGCGACCGAGGTGCGGATTAGAACCTCGTCGTCGTACTTGTAGGGGGCGCGGTAGCGGCAGACGATTTCCGTGACGACGAGGATCAAGCCGCGCTCCTCGATCTCGCGGTAGGGGAAGCCGGCTTCGCGGCAAAGATCGGTCCGTCCGATTTCGAACCAAACGACGTAATTCGCGTGATGCGCGATAGCCATTTGGTCGGTTTCCTTGTACCTTACTCGGGTGCGGCTTTCGGTCGTGCGCATGTCGCGCGCGATTCTAACCCGGCAGATCTTTTGCTCTTCGCATGCACGTGTGGCGCAAACGAAAGAACGACTGGCTTAACGAGATCGCAAACTCGTTGTTGATCGGTGGTGCGACGGTCCTCGCCCTCGACCTCGGACGCCGCCTTTTCCGGCGCTCCCAGATTTTCTGTCCCGAGCCCGATCCGGTCATCAGTTGGAATCCCGAAGATTACGGGATTCCGCATGGACAGACCGAGGTGCTGCGCTTCGAAACGGACGACGGCGAGGAGCTTTACGGATGGTATTGCCGGGCGAAAAATCCGATCGCGTCCGCTCTCTACTGCCACGGCAACACCGGCAATTTGTCCACCCCGGCGCACGTCATGCCCTATTTGCTGGACGCCGGAATCAACATCCTTCTTTTTGATTATCGCGGCTTCGGACTGAGCACGGGAACCCCTTCGTTCTCGGGCGTCATCGACGATGGAATCACCGCCGCGCGGCTGCACGACAAGATTCGTCCCAAGAACGTTCCGTCGATCCTGTACGGCTTCTCGCTTGGCGGCGCAATTGCCGCGCAGATCATCCGCCGTCATCCTTTCGACGGGCTGATTCTTCAATCGACGTTCACGAATCTGCCGGACCTCGCGCGCGTGGCGTTCCCGCGCGTGCCGCTCCATCTCGTCAGCGGGCGTCTTTTCGATACGCTCAGCGTCGTTCGCAACCTGAAAGTGCCGATGCTGCTCATTCATGGTTCCGCGGACGATGTTTGTCCAGCGTGGATGGCGCAACAGCTTCATGACACTTGCGACGCTGCATCAAAGAAACTGATGCTCGTCGATGGCGGGCAGCACAAGGATCTCTTCGCGCGCGACGACGCGCAGGAGATCGTCTGGATGATCAATCGTTTCGCCACCGATCTTCCGCGCACGCCGCATGTCGTGCAGGACGAGCCGCGGCCGGCGGAGATGCTTCTCGACCGCGCGCTTCGCTATGTCCGCCGGCATCGCCGCCGGCTGATTCAGCATCCGCTGTGATAGCGTCGCCGCACCATGCTTGCTGTCGTCAAATCGGCTGCTGTTGATGGGCCCGAAGGCACTTCCGTTCGTGATTGTCCCGTTCCGAAGCCCGGTCCGGACGAGGTTCTGATCCGCGTCGCTGCCGCTGCGGTGTGCGGTACCGACAAGCACATCTACCATTGGGATCCGTCGATCCGCGACAAGGTCACGCCGCCGCGAATTTATGGCCACGAATTCTGCGGTTTCGTCGAAGAGATCGGCGAGCGGGCGCAACGTGGTTACGAAGGCCACCTCGAAGCCGGCGATTACGTCTCCGCCGAGATGCACGTGGTTTGCGGCGAATGTCCGCGATGCCGCACCGGCAACGGTCATATCTGCGACCGCACGCGCATCTACGGTCTGCACGAAGATGGCGCGTTCGCGGAATTCGTGAAGGTTCCGGCGTCGAATGTCGTGAAGCTCGCGCCGTACGTTCCGCTGCGTGTCGGCGCATTTCTCGACGCGCTCGGCAACGCGGTTCACGCCACGCAGATCTGCGACCTCGCCGGCAAGTCGGTGGCGATCACCGGATTTGGACCGATCGGCGCGATGGCCGCAGCAATCGCTGAACACAGCGGAGCCGCCACCGTGGTCGTGACCGACGTCAGCGATCACGCGCTGGAGACGGCGCGGCGTTGGGCGGCCAAACACGGTTTCAAGAATCTTCACGCGTTCAATGTCCGCTCGATGTCCGCCGATGATGTGAAGGCGGAAGTCGATGCGGTGACCGACGGCGACGGCGTCGATCTCGTGCTCGAAATGTCGGGCGCGCCGGCTGCGATCAATCTCGCACTCGACATCGTTCGCATGGGCGGCACGCTCTCGCTCCTCGGACTTCCCGCCGGCCACGCGGTCACGATCAACGACTACACCCGCAACGTCATCTTCAAAGGCGTGACGATGCAGGGCATCATCGGACGGCGTATGTACGGCACGTGGCAGCGCATGCTGGCGCTGCTCAAATCCGGCCTCGACGTCGAATGGATCGTGCAGGCCGCGTTCGATTCCCTCAACGATTTTCACGAAGGCGTTGCACAATTCGACCGCCACGAAGCGCTGAAAGTGGTCTTCTTTCCCGAGGGAGAAAGCGCTGCGAATGCACGGCTGAGGAAGTGAGTTGGTGGGTTGCCGGGTTGCCTGGTTGTCGGGCTGCCGGTAAGGTCTCGCGGTTTCGAAGTCTGGCGGTAGAGCAACGGTAGACCCCGCGAAACGGCGCCGGGCAACTCGGCAACTCGTTAACCCGGCAACCCCAGCGACAACCGCAGCGACCCAGCAACACAGCGACCCAGCAAACACCCATGACGAAACGAATTGCCATTCTTACCGGCGGCGGCGACGTTCCCGGACTCAACGCAGCGATCAAGGCCTTCGTGTGGCGGCTGCTCGAAAACGAAGATTGCGAGATTCTCGGCCTGCGCCGCGGATGGGCATCGCTGATCAACGTCATCCCCGAGGCCGGCGCCGACAATTCCGCGTGGATCCTGCCGCTCAACCGGATGAACACGCGCGCCATCGACCGCTTTGGCGGCACGATGCTGCACACCTCGCGCATGAATCCGCAGATCAGCAAACAGGAGCACATCCCCGAGCACCTGGAATCGTCGAAAGGTGCGCCCGATGAAGGCGGCCGCTACGATCTTACGAGCGCTGCTCTGCGCGCGATCGACTTCCTCCAACTCGACGGTCTCGTGGCCCTCGGCGGCGACGGCACGCTGACGTTCGCTCGCCGCCTTCACAGCGGAGGCGTCCCGCTCGTGGCCATCCCCAAGACGATGGACAACGACGTTTTCGGCACGGACTACTGCCTCGGATTTTCGACGGCCGTGACGCGCTCGGTGATGTTCATCAACGATCTCCGCACTGGCGCCGGCTCGCACGAGCGCTTTCTCGTCGTCGAGCTTTTCGGCCGCTATTCGGGCGAGACGTGTTTGCTGGCGTCGTATCTTGCCGGCGTCGATCGCGCGGTCATTGCCGAGGTGCCGTTCGATTGCGAGAAGCTCTACCAGTTGCTCGAAGCCGATCGCAAGGACAACCCAAGCAACTACGCGGTTGTGGCGGTGTCCGAGGGCGCGCGGCTCATTGGCGGCGGTACGATCGAGAGCGGCGAGGCGGACGCCTACGGGAATCGCAAACTCGGCGGCATCGGTGGCATCATCGGCGACTATCTCGAAAAGAAGTCGCACGACAAGGCGATCTATCAACGCCTGGCCTATCTGATGCGCAGCGGTGCTCCCGACTCACTCGATCAACTCGTCGCCAACAATTACGGCAGCCTGGCCGCAGACCTCATTCGCCGTGGCGATACGGGCAAGATGGTCGCCGTCGTCGATGGCCGCTATACCGCGGTCCCGATCGAAGTCGGCAGCGCCGCCCGCAAACGCGTCGACGTCGACCGTTTCTACGACGTCGCGCACTACCGGCCGAAGGTCGCCGACGTAATGGGCATGCCGATGTTCCTGCATTGACCGGCGGCGCTGGCATCCTCAAGACGCGACTACAATTCCAATCATGGATGAACGACGCCCGCCGAACGCCAACAATGGCCGGAAGAATTTGAGGCCGCCGCTCGCAGGCCATTGGAGCAGCGCATGAAGTACGCGTTCATCAAGACATACAAACCGGTACTCGACGACGCCGCGTTTCCCGCATTCGATACGATGGCCGATTACCGCGCCCGGTGCGAAGCCAACCTTCCGGAATGGCTCGGATACGGGAGATAGATGGCCGCGTTCGAAGACAACCCCTATCGCGTCAAGGCTTGATTTTTTTCGCTTTCGGACCCTTGTGGCCGTTTCTGTTCGCGGCGGGGTATTTGGCCAGCAGAGCCCTGCTGCGGACCGGACGCTGAACCAGTGCGCCACCGCATCCGTCGCACTTTAGATTGAGTTTGTTTTCGGCGCAGTTCGCACAATAGGTGCGCTCGAACGAACAGATATAAACTTTCGCAGATCCGGCCGCGACGGGCTTGCCACAATTTTGGCAATTGGGACGAATTTCGAGGACCATCAATGCCTCCGCTTGTATGAGTTGAGAGCAGACTCAGGATACAACGAATGACTCCTCTAGTTGACGGTTTGCGGAAAGTGAGAACAACAATGACCGTGTCAGTCTTTGTCGGAGCGAGCGTCGACGGTTTCATTGCGCGGCCGAATGGGGAGTTGGATTGGTTGCCGGAGGGTGGCGGGGAGCCTCATGGCTACAATGAGTTTTTTGCGAGCGTCGACGCACTCGTCATCGGCCGCAAGACGTTCGAGACCGTCTTGGGGTTTGATGCATGGCCGTATGGCGAAAAGCGTGTCGTTGTCTTGAGCAGCAAGCCCCTTGATCTATCCGTTGCCGGAGGCGTCGTCGAGCAGATGGCTGGCGATCCCGCGGACATCGTTGCGAAGCTCGCTGACAGCGGTGCGCATCATCTTTATGTCGACGGCGGTATCACGATTCAGCGATTTCTGCGGGCAGGGCTCGTTGACCGGCTGGTCATTACACGTGTGCCGGTGCTCATTGGCGAGGGCGTGCCGCTGTTTGGCAGTCTGGCGAAAGACGTCCGCCTGACGCATGTTGCCACGCGCGATTTTCCGAGCGGGTTGGTGCAGAGCGAGTATCGGATCGATTGAGAAAACCGTTTCACGCGGAGGGCGCGGAGAGGTCAGCCGCCATTGCGCGCGCGGAAGGCGACGTAGGCGACGATGAGCGCGATGATGACCAGCATGATCCGTCCCATTCCCATCATCCGGGAGTGCGACACCGGCCGCGTTCCCTTCGGTTTGATGCCGGTCACCGCGGCGATCCCGACGATGACGACTGCGATTCCAAGCAATACGAGCCAGTTCATGTGGAACGGGCTCTACAAGATCGAGGCCATACCTGGTGGAGTGGGGGAGTAGGGTGTCGGGGGTGGGAGATAGGAACCTGAAGCGCCCCGTCGTTTTGTAAGGCTCCCACTCCCCACACCCAACTCCCCACTCCCCACGCTTCCGTAGTATTTTCGACTCTTGCGATTACTCGTCTTCTCGTGGCCCTACGCGCTTTTCTTCTGGCTGGTGTACTTCTGGGCGTTCGCGCCTGAATTTGCGATGGTCGTGCGATCGAGCGGGCCGGCGGCGGCGACCGGATCGAAGGACTCGGGATCGCTGCGCTTCATCGTGCTGGGAATGTGGCTTGGACTCCTGATCTCGTTTCCGATCGCCCTCGTGAAAGTGCTGCGCTTCCCGCCGTCGCTGAATCTGCCGGCGTTTTTCATCGGAACGGGGCTGCTGATCGCCGGCTCCCTCTTACGCCGCCATTGCTGGCGCATCCTCGGCGACCACTTCACGGGCGACGTGCGCGCCCGCGACGATCAGCCGGTCATCGACCGCGGAGCGTACCGCTGGGTGCGACACCCGTCATACACCGGCGGCATATTGATGTTCGCCGGCATCGGAGTTGCGCTCGCAAACTGGGCCAGTCTGGCCATCCTGATGATCGTCTCGGTTGCTGTTTACTCGTACCGAATCGCGGTCGAAGAGAAAGCGCTACTCGCCGCCATCGGAGAGCCGTACGCGGCTTTCATGCGCACGCGGAAACGGTTCATACCGTTTGTGATTTGATGAAAGCAGAGATCAGAGGATCAGAGATCAGCGGGTGGGGGGAGTGGGAACTGAATCTCCCACGCCCCACACCCAACCCCCTCAGGAGATTAGAAAACCTGATCTCTTGTCTCTAATCGCTGGTCTCTGCCTCACGCATCCGCGATGCGAACATCCCGCCCTTCCCGCCGCCAAAGCATGGCGCTGATCCACCAGCGATCTTCGCGGCGGAAGAGTTGGATGCTATTGACGCCGCGGTTCCGCACCTCGCCATTGCGGGTGCGGCGTGCTTCGTAGGCGCTGAGGACGTGCGCGACTTCGCCGAATTGTCTTGTCTCGCGCCAAATCTCGGCCTCCCAGAAGCTCGGCATCGCGCCGGAATCGATCATCGCGTCGAGATTGGCGCGGTAGGAATCGAGATCGAATTCGAAAACGCCTTCGTCGGTGACGCGAACCAGCCGCGCGCCGGGAGCGAAGATCGCTTTCTGGCGCGACCAGTCAGGGCGATGCCCTTGCTCGAAACAGATCGAGTCGTACATTTCGGCGATGACGTCGTCGAGATTCATTGGATTCATTGTCGCCCGTTCAACGCGTCATCCACACCAACGCAAACGCGATGATGCCGGGCAGCGCCTGAAGGTAGAGGATCGAGCGTTTGGTCGTCAGACCGCCGAAGATTCCCGCCACGATGACGCATCCGAGGAAGAAGAGTTGGATGCGAATGCCCGCGTCGCCTGGAAATGGGCAGAATGCGCCCCACAAGAGGCCAACGGCGAGGAACCCGTTGTACAGACCTTGATTGGCCGCCAGTTTCTTTGAGCCTTCCGCGAGCTCAGGCGAGAGCGCGAAAATGCGGCGGCCGCGCGGCGTCGCCCAGAGAAACATTTCGAGCACGAGAAATACGAAATGGAGGAACGCGACGATGACGACGGCGCTGACCGCGGCAGTGTGCATGCAGGCTCCGATTGGATTTGCGCCGAGCCTACCACGGCGTTGCTCCGTCGTTAGCCGACGCGCGCCTTCCGCGCGAAGAGCGCCGCGGGAACGCCGATCAGGAAGGCGTGTACAAGCAGATTGCAGATGAACAGCAGCAGGAAGAAGCGCGGGCGATTGGCGGCCGAGAGCGGGATGACGACGTAGTTCATGAAGAAGTAAACGCCGAGTCCGTAGATCGCGCCGCAGACGACCGGATGCGCCGTCAGGACCGGCAACGGACGGCTGGCAAGCCAGTAAACGATGACGATGGTGAACGCGATGAAGTAGTGGAGTGCAAGGCCGAGGGCGGCGGTGGGAAGTCCGCCTT
>DATAMS010000661.1:0-7562 GCA_036260495.1 Thermoanaerobaculia bacterium | reverse complement strand
CTGCGATGCTGCGTCATGATGTGCACACGCGCTGAGTGCGATTGCGAGCGCGGCTGAGCCGATGCCCGCCACTACTTTCTTGAAAATCATTTCTTTTTTCATTTTTCCTGACTCCTTGCTGCCTTCGATTTGACAGCTCGTCTATTGCCTTACCCCAACGATCACAAGAGCAACTAGCTTGCCTACATTTGATTGACTACCATGTGCGGATGGCAGAACGCGTCTGGAAGGTCAGCGAGCTGATCCGCCAAATCAACCTGGACCTCTTTCGTTACAACGACATCAGCGTCGAGGGCGAGGCCACAAACGTCGTTCGATCGGCCGCCGGTCATCTTTATTTTTCGATCAAAGACGCCCGGTCTCAGATGCGCGTGGTCCTTTTTGCCATGAATGCGCGCTTCCTTCGCTTCCGAATCGAGAACGGATTGCAGCTCGTCGTTCGCGGGCGGCTCACGCTTTATGAGCAAAAAGGTGAGTTTCAACTCAATGCTGTCTCTGTTGAGCCCGCTGGCTTGGGTGCACTGCAATTAGCATTCGAACAACTCAAGAAGCAGTTGGCGGAAGAGGGATTGTTCGATGCCGCGCGCAAAAAAGCGATACCGATGCTGCCGCAGCGCATCGCCATCGTCACCAGTCCCACCGGCGCGGTCATCCGCGACGTCCTGAACGTCCTCGGCCGTCGATTTGCCGGCCTGCACGTGCAGGTGTATCCGGTGCGAGTCCAGGGACGCGAGGCCGGACGCGAGATCGCCGCGGCAATCCGAAACCTGTCGCGATGGCATCTGCACGACGTCGTTCTCATCTGCCGCGGCGGAGGATCACTCGAGGATCTCTGGGCGTTCAACGAGGAGATCGTGGCGCGCGCCGTCGGCGCCTGTGTGGTGCCGACCATCTCGGCGATCGGTCACGAGACCGATTTCACGATCTGCGATTTCGTGGCCGACCTTCGCGCGCCGACGCCCTCGGCTGCCGCAGAAATCGTGATCCGCGCCAAAAGCGAGATCTGTACGCAGCTCGACCACATGGCGAGGCGCGTACGGCAAGTGGTCGAAACGCGCGTCCGCAACTATCGCCACGAGCTGCGCCACCTCGCTTCCTCCGATCGGCTCGGCCTGTTACCCCGGCGGATCGCGATGCGCCGCGAACGCCTCAACCGCAGTCGCGTCACGCTGTTTCGAATGCTCGAAGCGCGCGCGCGCTCGATGCGTGCACGGCTTCTCGCTGTCAACGAGCCGCTGCTGCGTTTTCCCGCCCACATCGCCCGCGAGCGCCAGCGCCTGCGCGCAACCGCCGCAACGCTGGATGCCGTCTCGCCGCTGTCCGTACTCTCCCGCGGCTACGCCATCGCGTTCTCGCGAACGAAACGGGGACGGCGAAAGCCGATCCTCGATTCGAACGCGGTCAACGTAGGTGAGCCGATTGAAGTTCAACTGAAAAAGGGCCGCCTCGAATGTACGGTTGACGCGAAGACGATGGGGCTTGAGACTGTGTGGCCCACATCGGTGAAGGAATTGAGTAACGAGTAATGGCCCGCAAATCCAACGAATTCGAGAAAGCGTTTCAGCAGCTCGAGACGATCGTCAAGCGTCTGGAGTCGGAGGAGATGCCGCTCGATGAGTCGCTGCAGCTCTTCGAAGAGGGCATTCGTCTCTCCCGTTTCTGCAATCAGAAGCTCGAAGAGGTCGAGAAGAAGATCGAACTGATTCTTTCCGATGCGAAGGGACAACCGCGCGTCGAGCCGTTCGAGAGTGAGGAAGACGACGAGCTCGGCGAGGCCGGCGAGGAGTGAGCGCGATCAACGAATGGCTGGCTGCAACGCGGTTGGTCGTCGATCGCGTGCTCGACGCGAACCTTCCGGCAGCCGATACGCCGCCCGCGGTCATTCACGAAGCGATGCGTTACGCAGTCCTCGGCGGCGGAAAGCGCATCCGCCCCATTCTCGCAATTGCGGCGGCGGAAGCATGCGGTGCGAATGTTGACGAGCTACTCGTTCCCATTGCCGCGCTCGAGCTGATCCACACCTACTCGCTCGTCCACGACGACCTTCCCGCGCTCGACAACGATGATCTGCGCCGCGGTCGCAAGACTGCGCATGTGGTTTTTGGTGAAGCCATGGCAATCCTCACCGGCGACGCGCTACTTACCGAGGCGTTTTCGTGGCTGGCGAGGCCGGTGGTGGGTGTCGACTCTGCGCATCAGCTTCGCGCCGTGCAGGAAGTCGCGCTCGCCGTCGATTCGAAGGGCATGATCGGCGGCCAGGTCGCCGACCTCATCGCCACAGGTGCGAATGAAGCGACGGCCGAACAGCTCGACTTCATCCATCGCAACAAAACCGGCAAGCTACTCACGGCCTCCGTCGTCCTCGGCGGACTGCTCGCTAACGCGGACGAGGACACGATTGAGGTGCTTCGCAACTACGGCCGCGCCATCGGCCTGGCGTTTCAAATCGTCGACGACCTGCTGGATCAGGAAGAAGACGCGACGACACTCGGAAAGACCGCCGGCAAAGATCTGGCGCAGGGGAAGCTGACGTATCCCGCGCTCTTCGGCACAGATGCCGCACGCGCTGCCGTCGACACGCTTCTGGCCGAGGCAATCCGCAACGCTGCTATCATCGGCGGTCCGGTGAACTATCTGGCCGGGATCGCGCGTTTCATCTGCGAACGGCGATCGTGAGGCGCCGCAGCCAATGACGCTCCTCGAAACCATCAATTCGCCGCAAGACCTGCGGTCGCTCAACCGCCGGCAGCTCCACGAGCTCGCAGACGAGATCCGCCATCGCATCATCGAGGTTGTCTCGAAGATCGGCGGGCACTTCGGCGGCAACCTCGGCATCGTCGAGTTGACGCTGGCGCTGCATTACGTTTTCGACACACCGCGCGACCAGATCGTCTTCGATACCGGCCATCAAACCTACCCACACAAACTGATCACCGGACGCCGCGATACGTTCGAGACGATCCGCATGCACGGAGGCATCTCCGGATTCTGCAAGCGCGAAGAGTCGGAGTACGACGTCTTCAACGCCGGTCACGCTTCGACATCGATTTCGGCTGCCCTCGGCATCGCCGTTGCGCGCGACATCAAGGCCGACAACTACCGCGTCGTGGCAGTCATCGGCGACGGCGCTCTCTCCGGCGGTCTTGCGCTCGAAGGACTCAATCAGGCTGGTCATCTCAAACGCAAATTGATGATCATCCTCAACGACAACGACATGTCGATCTCGACGAACGTCGGCGCGATGTCGGGCTACCTGAACGGGATCATCAAAGGGCAGACCTACAACCAGGCGAAGGACCTGGCCCGAGGGATCATGGACCGCATCCCGGTCGTCGGCGGCAAGCTTCACGGCATGGCCAGCGACATGGAGCAGCTCTTCAAGCACATGATCGTGCCGGGCACTCTTTTCGAGGAGCTCGGCTTCAAATACCTCGGACCCTACGACGGCCACGATCTCGATTTCCTGATCGATCTCTTCGAGAAGAACAAGGACTACAACGGGCCACTGCTCGTTCACGTGATCACGAAGAAGGGGAAGGGCTACGTTCCGGCGGAGAACAAGCCGATCTGGTCGCATGGCGTGACGCCGTTCGACATCGGCTCCGGCGAGGTGGTGAAGTCGAAGCCGGCACCGCCGAGTTACACCGCGGTCTTTGCCGAGACGCTGATCGAGCTTGCCAAACGCGATCCGAAGATCGTCGCCATCACCGCGGCCATGCCGGACGGCACAGGCCTCGACAAATTCGCCAAGGCGCATCCGGACCGCACCTTCGATGTTGGCATCGCCGAAGAGCACGCGGTCACGTTCTGCGGAGGCATGGCCACGCAGGGCATGAAGCCGATCGCGGCGATCTACTCGACGTTCCTCCAGCGCGCCTTCGATCAGGTGTTCCACGATGTGGCCATCATGGATCTGCCGGTGGTCTTCGCGCTCGATCGTGGCGGTATCGCGGGCGCCGACGGGCCGACACACCACGGCATCTACGACATGGCCTACCTGCGGATCTTCCCGAACATGATCTGCATGGCGCCGAAAGACGAGAACGAGCTCCGGCACATGCTGAAGACGTCGTTCGAGACCGGGCATCCCACGTCGGTGCGCTACCCGCGCGGCAACGGATTCGGCGTGACGATGGACGCGGAGCTTCAGTCGCTACCGATCGGCAAAGGTGAAGTCTTGCGCGAAGGAAGCGCCGGAGCCATCTTCGCCATCGGCAACGAAGTGTGGCCGTCGATGCAGGCCGCGGAGATTCTGGCGAAGGAAGGGATCGAAGTCGCCGTCATCAACGCGCGCTTCATCAAGCCGCTCGACGATGAGCTGATCACGAAGTACTGCCAGCCATTCGCCCGCATCATCACAGTCGAAGAAGGCTCGCTCGCCGGCGGATTCGGATCCGCGGTGATGGAGCGCGCGCAGCAGCTCGGCATCCACAACGTCGAGTTCCTCCGCCTCGGCATCCCCGACGAGTATGTCCACCACGGCGCGCAAGATGTGCTTCGCGCGCAATACGACCTCGGCGTGGATGGGATTGCGAAGCGGGTGAGGACGTTTGTGGGGGACGCGGGCGTGCAAGAACTTGATCCCGAGGTGAAATCGCTAGTCGTGCAAGGAGCGACGGCCGGTGAGGTTGCCGAGTTCCTGACTCGGGACATTCCAGCGGCGGAATGGCGACATCGCGACGTTGCCGATCACGATTCAGATCACATCGACGAAGTCGTTTATGGCCTGAAGGCACGCGCGACGAAGTAATGGCTTTATACCTCGCCGATTCCTGGTACCTCATCGCGCTGTTCGATCCGTTTGACAACCATCACGCACAGGCTCGTCAAATTGATCGTTCAAGATATCGGGATCTGATCGCAACGCATGACGGTATCTTGAGTGAAGTGCTTGCCTACTTCTCGGGTGAAGGCAGGCTAGTACGAAGGCGTTGCGTCGAGTTCGTTCGCGCGCGACAGCAGGATCCTCGCTGGCATGTTGCGCGTGCAAGTGACCTGTTTGATCGAGCGCTGCTTCTTTACGCCGAACGGCCGGACAAAGGATATTCACTCGTAGACTGCACATCGATGACGCTCATGCGAGATCGTGGCATCACCCACGTCCTCACCAACGATCACCACTTCCGCCAGGAAGGGTTCACGGTCGTCGACGAATGAAGAAGTCGCGGCTCGACCTTGCTCTTGTCGAGCGCGGGCTTTGCGATACGCGGTCGAAGGCGCAGTCGCTGATCATGGCGCGGCGGATTCTTGTCAACGGACAGCACGTCGACAAGGCGGGGGCGAACGTCGCGGACGACGATGAGCTGCGGATTGAAGAGCTCGAGCATCCCTGGGTCGGCCGCGGTGGGATGAAGCTCGCGCACGCCCTGCGCGAATTCGGCGTCAGCGTCGAAGGGAAGATCTGCGCCGACATCGGCGCCTCGACCGGCGGGTTCACCGATGTGATGCTCAAGAATGGCGCGGCGAAGGTTTATGCGATCGACGTTGGATACGGGCAGCTCGACGCGTCGCTCCGCAATCATCCACGCGTCGTCAATCGCGAGAAGGTCAACGCGCGCTATCTCACCACGGCGGACTTTGATGATGTCATCGAGTTTGTGTCGATCGACGTCTCGTTCATTCCGCTTGCGCTCATTCTTCCCGCGGTGACTACGTTTCTGCGAGGAGAGCTGATCGCGCTGATCAAGCCGCAGTTCGAAGTAGGAAAAGGCGAAGTGGGAAAGGGCGGCATCGTTCGCGACGACGCCAAGCGGGCTGCCGCGGTCGAAGCGGTAGTGGTGTTTGCACGCGAGAACGGCTTCGACGTGAAGGGTGTGATCGAGAGTCCGATCAAAGGCGCGGAAGGGAACGTCGAGTATCTGATGTACGCGCGGTTCGAGCTTCACGCGCGGAGCTGAAGATACTCCTGCAGCCCAGCTTCCCACGACTCCGGCTTCACTCCGGTGAGGCGTTCGTAACGCTTGGTGGAGAGGACGGAGTACGCGGGACGAATCGCCGGTCGCGGGAACGCGCTGCTGTTCACAGGATTCACCTCGGCCGCCGCCCCGACGATAGCCCGCGCGAAATCGAACCAGGTGCACTCCGGCTCGTCGGCGTAGTGAACGATGCCGCGCGCATCTTCTGATTCGAACGCCAGACGAGCCACTCGCACGATCGCGTCCGCGAGATGCGGCGTGTACGTCGGACGCCCGCGCTGATCGTCCACGACGCGAAGCGGATTCGTTCCTTTGCGAACCTGATTGCGAATCGCTTCGACGAAGTTCGGGCCGTGAACGCCGAAGAGCCACGACGTGCGCAGAACCACATGCTTCCGAGCGCTCATCGCAGCGTGCTCGCCCACGAGCTTCGAGCGTCCATACGCGGAGAGTGGCGCGGTCGGGTCGTTGATCTCGTACGGAGTCCGCTTCGCGCCATCGAAAACAAAATCGGTCGAGAGCTGGACGAGCAGCGCGCCGGTGCGGTCGGCGGCATTCGCGAGAAGCTCAACAGCCGAACCGTTGATCGCCGTTGCCAGGTGTTCGTTCGTTTCCGCGTCGTCGACTTTCGTGTACGCGGCGCAATTAATGATGACGTCGGGTCGCGCGTCGCGAACTGCGTTACCAACGGCGGTGCCGTCGGTGATGTCGAGCTCGCTGCGCGAAAAGGCTACGACCTGCTCGCCGCGCGTTTCCAGCGCCGCGCCAACGTCGTGGCCGGCCATCCCGCCCGCTCCGGTGACGAGCCAGCGAAGCGTCACGGGTACCTCAGCGTGCAGAGTCTCAGGCGTTCTTCTTTTCTTCGAGCGACGGCGTAGCCGCAGCCTTCTTGTCGTCCCGCGCCTTCAGCCCGTCGCGGAAGTTGGAGATGCCTTCGCCGAGGCCTTTGCCGAGCTGCGGGAGCTTGCCGGCGCCAAAGACGACGAGGATGATCGCGAAAATGACGAGAAGCTCAGGTAATCCCAGTGAACCGAACATGTTCGATAGCCTCCGAAGTGGTTGCCGCGGCGGCCCCTGACTCCCCGCGTTGGACTGTAAAGTGTAGTACGGATTCTCTTTCCAAGCTGGGTAACACCGCTCACATCCTTCTGGATTTCGCGTCACATCGCGGCTGTTACCATGCGACCCAGTGATCGATCTTACCGGACTCAATCCGCAGCAGCGCGAAGCCGTGACCCATGGCGAAGGACCGCTTCTCGTCCTCGCCGGCGCAGGCTCGGGCAAAACACGTGTCATCACCTATCGGATCGCCTGGCTGATCGGCGAGCTCGGTGTGAATCCGACGAACATCCTCGCGGTAACGTTTACCAACAAGGCCGCCAGCGAGATGGTGAGCCGCGTAGGCCTTCTCGCTCCGAACAGTGGCGCACGCGCCCACGGCAATCTTTGGATCGGCACGTTCCACTCCACGTCCCTTCGGATGCTTCGCCGCCATGCCGAGCGCCTTGGCTACACAAAATCGTTCGTCGTCTACGACACGTCGGACCAGCTCACGCTCGTCCGCCGCTGCATGCGCGAGCTGCAGATGAACGACGAGGCATTTCCGCCGCGCTCGATTCTGAATCGCATCTCGGCCGCCAAGAACGA
>DATAMS010000144.1:0-2984 GCA_036260495.1 Thermoanaerobaculia bacterium | reverse complement strand
CGCGCTGGATATGGGTGTCCCAGCGTTAGCGCCAGGACCAGGCCGAGCGCGAGTGCGATCGGCGGCGACGCCCACGGCGTGAGGCAGAAGAGCAGGAATGCTACAAAGGCGACGATGCGGAGCGTCTGCACTACTTCACGTTGGCGCGGAAGAATTCGATCGTCCGCTTCCAGGCATCGGCGGCAGCCGCGGCGTTGTAGTTCCGGCCGGTGTCGTTGAAGAACGCGTGATTGACGTCCGGGTAGACGACGAGCTGCACGTCCTTGCCCATTTCTTCGAGCTGCTTCGCGAGCTCGCGGCCCTGTTCTGCGGGGACGCCTTGGTCTTTCTCAGCGTAGATCAGGAGAATCGGAGCGCTCAGGTTTTTCCAGTCAGATGCGACCTTCTTGAAGCCGCCGTAAAAGCT
Source organism: Thermoanaerobaculia bacterium (assembly GCA_036260495.1). Classification (GTDB taxonomy): domain Bacteria; phylum Acidobacteriota; class Thermoanaerobaculia; order Gp7-AA8; family Gp7-AA8; genus JADGNZ01. The sequence continues at coordinate 2,578 of DATAMS010000144.1, read as the reverse complement.
GACGGTCGCAGCGGCGTCGCTTTCTTTCGTCGCCGTGTACTGCGCGAGCGCGCCTCCCATGCAGAATCCGATGACGCCATATTTCTTCGACGTGCATTCCGGACGGTTGAGCAGATACGCGCCCGCAGCGGCGATCTCTTTTTCCGCGCGATCGGCGTCGAGCTCCATCAACATCCGTCCCGCTTCGTCGGGTGAGCTGGCCGTCGCGCCGTGAAAGAGGTCAGGAGCAATCGCGGAGAAACCCTCGCCCGCGAAACGGTCGACGATGTCTTCGATGTGCGGCACGAGCCCCCACCACTCCTGAATGACGACGACGCCCGGACCTTTGCCCGCGACGTATCCTCGGCACGAATGACTGTTGGATGGAAATTCGACGTGCTCACCCATGAGCGTGACCTCCTCAAAATCCGGCGCGGATTCTAATGCACGCGTGACAGTCTGGTGACTTGGGCCACATCTGTTTCGTATTTATGTGACAATAACGATCTCAAAAGAGAGAGGGGTTTCGATGACGTTTACAAAGGAGCAAGTTTCCGGCCTCGCCAAAACACCGCGCTGCCCGCGATGTGATTTGAACAAGACGATCGGCAACGCGCTCTGCCGCAGTTGCCGCGCGAAGCTGCCTGAGAACATGCGGATGGCGTTGGAGAAAATCCCGTCGAAGGATGCCTGGATCGTTTCGCGCGCGGTTCGCGCCGCGGCTCGCTATTTCGACGTGCACTTCCAGTCGGTGCGCAATTTCGGCGGCGGACGACCGCGCTGACGACGCCGGCGTTAACGATTCCGCTCGACCCGTTCCGCCAGATCCGCCAGATCATCGATGTGCGCTTCGCGCGCTCGCACGACGATGGCGTCCGCGCGATTGCGTGACTGCAGCGTACGCGCCCAGGCGGCGGCCAGCGATGCGCGCTTCATCCGTGTCGAAGCGGAGCTCCACGGATGGAGGTCGCTGCCGCGGATGGTGCGCGTGACTCCGCCCGCCTTCACGGTTGCTATTGTCTGATCCGGAGTCGCGGTCCGCGTGAATTCGATCTCGTACAACGCGGTCTCATTAGGCGCCAACGCTCCGGTCAGCACGCGGTGCGATTCAATCGCCTCACCGAATGTCAGCGTGATGTTCTCGCTGTTCGAGGCGGCGTCGTCTACTGAAACGCGCAGTAGTCTCTTCGTCGCGTCGAGTGGTGCAGACGACGCTTCGACCTCGACGCGAATACCGGAAGGGATGCTTTCCGGAGCAGCGAAGTGCCGGACGATCACATCGAGATCGCCATTGCGCGGCGTTTCTCCGCGAGCGATCGACTCTTCGATGGCACCGTAGTTTCTTGCCGGCGCAGCGTCGCGTGCATCGCGCGGCCGGGCGAATGCCGCGGCGGCGGGCGGGGGAGGCGGCGAGCCGGCTGCTGGCTGCGACGATGCGATCGATCGCGCCGCCGAAGTTTTGGTGGCGCCGGCGAAGTCGCTATTCGCACGCTCGGGAGCAAAGGCTTCTGTTTCGGAAGCCGCAACTGTCGATGGCGCAGCATTCGTGACGATCATCGGTTCCGCGACGGGAGGTGCTACTTCGACAGTGCCGGCGTACGCGGGAGCACCTGCGGTCATTCCGATCGCCTCTTCGTGTTTCTTCTCAGCGAGTCTCATCGCCGGTTGCGCAGAACCGGCGCTGTTCGGAGGCGCGGCTGGCAGCGTTGGCAGATCTGCCACCGGCTGCGGATGGATGCTTCCGGGCTGCGGCGGAGTGTTGGGTAGCGTCACGTTTGCCTGGCGGATTGGTGATGGCGCAGACGCGCTCTCCTTCAGCGTGGCAACTCCGCTCGTATTGGATCCAGAGCGCGAGAGCAGGTGCAACACAAAATAGACTGACGAGACGAGTAACACGATCGATGCTGCGATCCGGAGATTGAACATTGCCGATTGACGCAACTGTTTGCGCTCGCGCTCCGGCGCGAAACGCAGATCGTTCGGGATCTCGTTCTTGATGCGATCAGCGAGACCATCGGGCGGTGTGGGCACCGCGGCCATGGCCAGCTTCCGCTGCAGATCAGCTTTCCTGTTGCGTGTCATCGTCCTTCTTCCTCAACATCCGCGCCGAGGACTTCTTCCAGAAGAGTGAAGGCCTTGTGCAGACGCTTGCGAATAGCAACGGTTGTGATTCCTTCGATGGAGGCGATCTCCTTCACCGCCAGTCCGCCCCAGAAATGCGCGGTCACGGTGAATCGGAGATCCTCAGAGAGCGTCAGAACCGCGTTACGAAGCCGTTCGCTCTCTTCGGAACTGCTCAGTACGTCTTCTGCCGATGGAGCGCTGTCCGGCACTTCCGGCGCGCTCTCATCATCGAGCGATTTCATCAATCGCGGCCGGCGTATGTGATTGAGAAACGTCGTGTAGCCGATGCGGTAGAGCCATGTGAAAAACTGCGAGCCGCCGTTGAAGCCGGCGAGCGCTTCCCACGCTTTGCGATACGTTTCCTGCGTCAGATCAGCGGCCAGCTCGCGGTCGCCGCACAACCGGAAGAGCGAAGCAAAGACCGACGAATAGGTGCGATCGACGAGCTCTTCCGCGGCACTCCGGTCGCCGCCTC
>DATAMS010000131.1:0-5732 GCA_036260495.1 Thermoanaerobaculia bacterium | reverse complement strand
CAGGCGGGAATGCTGACCGAGGCGGAAGCCGAAAAACACCCACTCCGCAACGTCATCACCCGCGCCCTCGGCGGCGCCCTCTCCGTCAATCCCGATGCCTCCGAGATCGACAGCAAGCCCGGCGATTTCTACCTCCTCTGCTCCGACGGTCTCACTGGCATGGTTCCCGAAGATGAGATCCTCAAGCTCGTAACCAGCAACGCCGATGATCTCGAAAAGGCCTGCAAGGAGCTGATCGACACCGCCAACGAGCGAGGCGGCCTCGATAACGTGACCGCGATTTTGGTGAAGACGATCTAGTGGATGAGTAGATTAGTGGATTAGTAGATCAGTGGGCTTGCCGCCTTGCGACTCCTAATCGACTAATCAACTAATCGACTAATCCACTGATCATGCATATTCGAATCGACTACTGCGGCGTTTGAAACTACCTCCCACGAGCCTCCAGTCTGGCGGCTGAGATCAAGCGCGAATTCGGGATCGACAGCGAAGTCGTCCGCGGCAGCGGCGGAATCTTCGTCGTCTCGATCGACGGCAAAATCATCTTCTCGAAGAAAGAGCAGGGCCGCTTCCCAACCGAGCGCGAGATCCTCGACCAGGTGACCGCGCTGCGCGCCTGACGTAGCGCATCGCGGCGTCGCGATACACTTCGCGGCCGATGAAGATCGATCGCGACGAAGCAAAGCGCATCGCCGGACTGGCGCATCTCGAGTTCGATGACGCCGGTCTCGACCGGATGGCCGGCGAGATGACGAAGATTCTTTCGTACATCGACCAACTGCGCGAGGTCGACATCACCGGATTCGAAAGCGGTTCGTCGGCCGAGGCCACGCCGTTGCGCGAGGATGTGCCGAGGGCGTCGGTCGATCGCGCGGCCGTGGCGTCGAATGCTCCCTCGTTCAGCGCCGACGGCCACTTCATCGTTCCGAAGGTGATCGGTGAGTGATCTTCTCAACCTGCCGTGGCACGAGGCGAAGACTCAGGCCAGCGCACGCGAGATTGTCGACGCCTCGCTCCGCGCCATCGATGCGCGCAATCCGGCGCTGAACGCGTTTCTGCACGTTGCTCGCGATGCCGCGGACGGAATGCCGGTGGCGGTGAAAGACAACATCGTCACCACCGGAATGCCGGCGACGTGCGCGTCGCGCATCCTCGGTTCGTTCGTCTCGCCGTTCGATGCGACGGCTGTGGCGCGGCTGCGCGCGTCCGGTTGCAGCATCATCGGCAAAACGAATCTCGACGAGTTCGCGATGGGATCGTCGACCGAACATTCGGCGTTCGGCACTTCCAGGAATCCATGGGACACGACGCGCGTGCCGGGCGGATCGTCGGGCGGCTCGGCAGTCGCCGTCGCTGCGCGCATGGTGCCCGCCGCCCTCGGGTCGGAGACCGGCGGCTCCGTGCGTCAGCCCGCGGCGCTCTGCGGCGTGGTGGGACTGAAACCGACCTACGGCCGCATCAGCCGCAACGGCCTCGTGGCCTTCGGATCGAGCGTCGATCAGATCGGCATCGTGACCAAGACCGTCCGCGAGTGCGCAGAGGTTCTCGGCATGATCGCCGGTCACGATCCATTCGATTCGACGTCGTCATCCAAGCCGGTCGATGATTACGCCGCGGATCTCGATGCTGGTGTGCGAGGACTGCGCTTCGGCGTCGTTCGCGAGGCGGTTGCTCAATTAGAAGGAGAAGTCCGCGCCAATTTCGACGCCGCACTGGCCGTACTTCGCGGCGCCGGCGCTGTCATCGAAGAGGTCAGCGTTCCAACCATCGGCTACGCCATCGCCGTCTACTACATCGTTGCGAACGCGGAGGCCAGCGCGAATCTGTCGCGGTTCGACGGCATTCGTTACGGGCATCGCAGCGCGCGCGCGAAAACGATCCGCGAGGTCTACTTCGAATCGCGTGGCGAAGGCTTCGGCGACGAGGTAAAGCGCCGCATCATGCTCGGCACGTTCGCCCTTTCGTCCGGTTACTACGACGCCTATTACGGCCGCGCCCAGGCCGTGCGAGCGAGACTGCGCGCCGATTTTGACGGCGCGTTTGCGCGCTTCGATTTTCTCCTGACGCCAACGACGCCCGAGCCGGCGTTCCCAATCGGCGCCAAGACCGGCGATCCGCTGGCGATGTATCTGAGCGACATTTTCACCGCGCCCGCCAACCTCGTTGGCATCCCCGCTATCGCTGTGCCGTCCGGCTTTTCGCGCGAGGAGCTGCCGCTATCGCTGCAGATCATGGGACCGCAGTTTTCGGAACGCGCCATCTTCCGCGCGGCGAGCGCGTTCGAGCGGGAGACCGAATACTGGCGCGAGTTGCCGCCGATCGTGAAGGCATCCTAAGCGTCGAGGAAGCGTCCTTGAGGCCGACTGACTACCGCGTCGCGTGCGACCTCGACACGAACGTCACCAACCGTCCGGCAATGCTGCGTTCGCCATAGCCGCTAAACTTTTCATAGGCGACGAGGAAGTTCCCATCGCCCAATGAGACGACGGACGGATCGCGCTCGTCCGCGGCCGACGTGGCGATGGAAAGCGGAATGACGTTGCCGGTTCGATCGATGGAGGCCCCGACGATGTCATGCGAGCCGTCGGCTGTTGCCGTGCGCCAGACGACGAGGTATCGCGCGCTGTCGCTTGCGATGTCGGGACGCGTCGAACCGCTTTCAGGGCCGCGGCTGCCAAGAACGCGATATTGATTGACGGCGTCGGGAAACTCCGCGAAAGGCGGAGACAGGAATTGAGACATCACCACCTGACCGCCCTGTGCGTGCGCGCCCTGAAGCCATACGATCGCCACGTCCCGGCCATTGCTGCCGACCGCTGGCGCGGCGTCGGTTTCGAAATCGAAGATCTTCGATGCGGTGATGCTGTACAGCGAGGTGAACTGCAGTGAAGCCGAAGTCACTGGAACGAGCGGACAGTCACAGTGGGAAATGCGGGCGTTGACGGCGCAAGCCAACGGACAGACGAACCCTTTGGTGAAGTGACCTAGGGCAACGATCTGTGGGAAATCGGTGGCGACGGTCATGTCGCTCGCGGTCATGCCTGCGTTGAGTGGCGCGCTGAGCGAGCCGTCATTGCGGAGCTCCCATGCAAAGCCGCCGTCGGAAATCCATGTCGTTTTCCCGGAGCGAACGATTGCCGGTGCCGTCGCCGGTTGAGGCATTTCGAGCAGCACTGCCGGCTTAGACGGCTTCAGATCGCGATCGAGCTGGCAGTACGCCGCGCGTGTGACTGGCGGTGAGATGGATACGATTTCGAGCCAGGCGAGCGTGAATCCGTCGCCGCGCGGCGCGGCGGCGAGGGAGGGCCCGACGACATAAACGGGTTCGAATGAGCCGGTGGGAATCGTCTGCACCTGACCCGTGAAGTGGGCGGTGACATCGAGGCGAACGACGGAAATCCGATCGCCGATAGAGCCGGGCATCAGCCATGCGATGGCAACGCCCGTTCGGTCTTTCGCCATCGCTACTGCCGGCGCCGGCAAGAAGGGCGTCACGTTCGTGAGCGGAAGCGAGCCCGAAGAGATCTCGGCGCTGATTGTCGGTTGGGCAAATGCAGTAACCGTCTGTAGCAGGAGAAGGGAAAGGATGACCTTGTTCACGATGGTAGTTACGGCCTTGACCTGCAAAACGTCTGCAAAAACGGCTCTGCATTGCCGCGTCCGGTGCTACACTTTCTCTCGTGCGTAAGTGGTGGGTGGGTCTCCTCGGGGCTCTTCTTTTTCCGGCGGCGTTCGCTGCTGCGTCTTCCTCGAAAATTCTCGTGGTGGCGAATGTCACGCCCGAGCTGCGCGCATCGCTCACGGATGACTATCGTCTCGCCGTCGTCGTCAAACCGCACGTGGGCGATGCCTGGAGCCGGCTGGCCAAGCGCGTGACCGGCGACGGCGCGCGCTGGAACGAGATCGCGTCGTTCAATCAGGCCGGCGGCAATCTCACCACCGATCAGAGCGTGCGCATCCCGTTCAACATCCTCCGTCCGAATCTGCAGCGCGACGTCGTGACGATGCTGTTTCCGTCCGACAGCGCGGTCAGCAACGGCTGGCGTCATGTCGTCGCCGGCGGCAGTGGCATCGAAGGAGAGTCGCTCTGGAACATCGCGGAGTGGTTCACGGGCAGCGGCGAAAACTACGCCGCGATCCGCGCCGCCAATCCGTCGCAGGGACTCTCGACGCACAAAGGTGACGTGATCCTCATCCCGAAGGAGCTTCTCGCTTCGGCATTCCGCCGCGGCGAAATGGAGGAACAGAATGCACCGAAGACAGCCGCGGTTCGGAAATCGGAGGACGATCCGGAAGAGCGTACGAGCACGGATGCTCATGATGCGGCAGCGCCGCTATCTGAAACCGTGGCCCTGGGCGAATCCGCTCAGCCGTCGCTGACTTACGATCGAACCGGTGCCGAACCGTTCGCGGTCTACCGGCTGCAGAAAGGCGAAGCGCTCTATTCATCGGTGGCCATCCGTTTCACCGGCCGCGTTTACGCAAAAGACGTCGGCGACGTGCTGGAGCGCATCGAGCGTTTCAACGGCATCGACAACGTGGCGCGCATTCCCATCGGCTATCGCGTGAAGATTCCGATGTCGCTGCTGTTGCCGGAGTATTTGCCTGCCGACGATCCCACGCGCGTCGCCAGCGAACAGTCGAAGCGCGAAAGCGAGATGCTGGCCGTACGTCCTCGCGCGAAAGGCCTCGCCGGTGTGCGCGTGATCCTCGACGCCGGTCACGGCGGACGCGATGCCGGTGCGACGTACGACGATGTCTGGGAATCGAATTACGTGTACGACGTGATGTGCCGGCTCAAGCGCATCCTGGAAAAGAAATCCGGAGCGACCGTATCGGCGACGACGAAGTCGAAGGAGGCCGGCTACGCGATTCCCGACGGCGATGAGCTGGAGGAGCAGACCGATCACATCATCCTGACGTCGCCGAAGTACGTGATCGGCGATCCGGCGGTGGGCGTGAACCTGCGCTGGTATCTCGCCAATTCGATTTTCCGCCGCGCGATGAAGCAGGCGGTGCCGAAGGAGAAGGTGGTCTTCCTTTCGATTCACGCCGACTCGCTCCATCCGTCGCTGCGCGGCGCGATGGCGTACATCCCCGGCCAGCGTTACGTGACCGGCTCGTACGAAAAGAGTGACGATGTGTACCTCGCGCGTGCCGAAGTTCGCGAGAGCCCGGTGGTGCGCCATTCGGAGAAGGAGTCGCTGGCCGCCGAGGGACTGTCACGCGATCTGGCGGAATCGATCATCGATGCGTTCGAGACCGACAATCTCAAAGTTCACCCGTTCCATCCGGTGCGCGATAACGTCGTCCGCGATGGCCGCGAATGGGTGCCCGCCGTGATCCGCTACAACCTCGTCCCCACCCGCGTCCTCCTCGAAATCTGCAACCTCGGCAACGAGAAAGACCGCGCGCTGATCAAGACGAAAAAATACCGGCAACATATCGCCGAGGCGATTTACGAGGGGCTGGTGAATTACTACAACGACCGCGATGACGTCCGCGCGGCGCCGTCGATCGCAAGCGGGCGGTGAGTCGGGGAAGCGTTAAGTCGGACTAGAGAGTCCGACCTACGTTTCGCTTCGTTAACGTAGGTCGGACTCTCCAGTCCGACTGGTTGCGCGCCACAACGATGCGAGGAAATGCGCGCGGCGTCGTCGATTGCAATCGGGCGGTGAGTCGGACTAGAGAGTCCGACCTACGTTTCGCTTCGTTAACGTAGGTCGGACTCT
>DATAMS010000116.1:0-6393 GCA_036260495.1 Thermoanaerobaculia bacterium | reverse complement strand
CAGCGGCAATTACGGGTTCGAGCTCATCGGTGAGGTGTTCAACCTCTTCAACGCCAAGAACGCGACCGTGTTCGACTCGTTCGGCAACACCTACGCCTACGCCGGCGACCCGGGTCAGGGCGAGCAGCGCCTCATCCAGCTCGGCGGCCGGTTCCGGTTCTAAGTCTCACGAAACGGGTATCTTCGGGGGCCGGCTCACCGCCGGCCCCTTTCGTTTTCCCGGAATACGGCTCCTGCCAAAGCCGTTGTCGCCAGTCCGCGGCTGTGCTACAACCGCGTCCCAACTTCTCGGAGGTTCGTCGTGTACGCCATCATCCGTTCCGGTGGAAAGCAGTATCGCGTCGCTCAGGGCGATGTCGTTTCGGTCGAGCGTGACGCTCTCAGCAGCGCTGACAAGGACAAGGTCACGTTCAGCGAAGTGCTGATGGTCGGCGGCGATCAGCCGAAGGTCGGCAATCCGCTCGTCTCCGGCGCCTCGGTCGTCGCGACCGTCCTCGGCGAGAACCGCGGCGAGAAGATCATTGTTTTCAAGAAGAAGAACCGCAAGAACCATACGAAGCGGACTCACGGCCATCGCCAGGACCTCGTCCAGCTTCGCATCGAATCCATCAATCTCTAATCGCGACGGCGTCGCTGGAGGCTACCCATGGCTCATAAAAAAGGACAAGGATCTTCGCGCAACGGCCGCGACTCGCAGCCGAAAATGCTCGGCGTGAAGCGCTTCGCCGGACAGTTCGTCACCGGCGGCTCGATTCTCGTCCGTCAGCGCGGAACGCGGTTTTATCCCGGCGTGAATGTCGGCATCGGCCGCGATCACACGCTCTTTGCCAAGATCGACGGCATCGTGCAGTTCCACGACAAGGGCCAGCGCGGGCGCTACATCAGCGTCACGCCTCCTGTCGCCGCCGCTGAGTAATTTTCCCTCTTTGCCGTTGTGATGACGCCGCTCTTCGGAGCGGCGTTTTGTTTTTTGGCGCACCATTAGCAACGGGAGTCGCCGGTCGGGAGTCGGGTGTCGGACACTCTGCTGATTTTGCTCCGACCCCCGACCCCCGACCCCCGACTCCCGACACCCTCAAAAAGAAATGTTCATCGATCAGGCAACCATCAAAGTCAAAGCCGGAGACGGCGGCAAAGGCTGTATCGCTTTCCGCCGCGAGAAGTTCGTGCCGAAAGGCGGTCCATCCGGCGGTGACGGCGGCAAAGGCGGCTCGGTCTGGATCGTCGCTTCGCAGCGGCTCAATACGCTCTATCACCTGCAGTTCCGCCGCGAATGGGAAGCGGGCCGCGGCCAGCACGGCATGGGCTCGAACTGCTCCGGCGTTGACGGAGACGACAACACGATCGAACTTCCGATCGGTTCCGTCGTTCGTGACAAAGCGACCGGCGATCTCGTCGCCGACCTCACCCACGACGGCGAGCGGATCCTCGTCGCCAAGGGTGGGCGCGGCGGGTGGGGCAATCAGCACTTCGCCACAGCCACGCGTCAGGCGCCGCGATTCGCGCAGGATGGCAACGCCGGTGAAGAGCGCGAGCTCACGATCGAGTTGAAACTGATTGCCGACGTCGGTCTCGTCGGACTTCCGAACGCAGGCAAGTCGACACTGATCTCCGTGATCAGCGCTGCCAAGCCGAAGATCGCCGACTATCCCTTCACCACGTTAATCCCGAACCTCGGCGTCGTCCGCGCGGATGACAACGAGACCTTCGTCGTGGCCGACATTCCGGGACTCATCGAAGGCGCGCACGAAGGCCACGGCCTCGGCGACCGCTTTCTGCGTCACGTCGAGCGCTGCACCGTTCTCGTACATCTCGTGGATCTCGCCGCGAATGAGACGCCCGAGTTGGATGCCGAGGTGATTGCGAAAGAATTGGAGCGTTATTCGGAGACGCTGGCGATCAAGCCGCGTTTCATCTGCGGATCGAAACTCGATTCCGCGGTTCCGGGCAACTCCGAAAGGCTGCGCGCATACGCGGCGAAAAACGGTTACGACTACTACGAAATCTCGGCCGTCGCCGGCGAAGGCGTGCGCGACCTCGTGCGCGTGCTTGCCCGCTTCGTGCGCGAGAACCGCGCAGAGCCCGAGCGTCACGAAGCGGAGGAAGCCCGAATCCTCCAGCGCCCCGCGATATGAGAATCGGCATCTGCGGCGGCACGTTCGACCCCTTTCATCACGGACATCTCGAGCCTGTCCTTGCCGTCCGCGACGAAATGCAGTGGGACCGCGTGCTCTACATTCCGGCCTGGCGGCAGCCGTTCAAGAAGGAGCGCAGGATCACAGAAGGCTCGCATCGATTCGCGATGGCGGCGCTGGCAATCCGCGATCACGAGGCGCTCTTTCTCTCCCCGATCGAGTTAGAGCGCGGCGGCATCTCCTACTCCGTCGACACGCTCGAGGCATTGCACCAGCAGTACGAAGGCGCGTCGTTCGACTTGATCATCGGAGCGGACAATCTGGCCGATCTGCATCGTTGGAAGAATCCGGAGCGGCTGTTTGAGTTGGCGAGGTTTGTGGTGTTGAAACGGGGAGTCGCTGGTCGGGAGTCGGGAGTCGTAGACAAACCAAGCCCTACGCCAGCTCTATCTCCGGCCCCCGACCCCCGACACGCGACTCCCTCGGCCCGAATCATCTTCGCTCCCAACGCCACTATCCCCGTTTCTTCCACCGAAGTTCGTGAGCGCGTGCGCGCCGGGCAATCGATCGACGCGTTTGTCGATCCCCTCGTCTCGCGTTACATTCACCATTACGGCTTGTACAAAGAGGGTCAACCTTGAACGATCCCATCCAAAACCGCGTGCGTACCGCGGTCGCCGCAGCACTCGATAAGAAAGCTCTCGATCTCCAGGTTCTCGCTGTCGGCAAGGTCACGTCGATCGCCGATTACTTCATCCTCTGTTCCGCAACCTCGGAACGCCAGGCGCAGGCGATCGCCGACGGCGTCGTCGACACGCTGCGCGACGAAGGCGTCAAGCCGTTGCTTGTCGAAGGCGCCAATCCCGGACGCTGGGTCCTCGTCGATTACGGCGATTTCATCTTCCACATCTTCACCGAAGACTGCCGCCGCTTTTATGGGCTGGAGCGGCTCTGGGGCGATGCCCCGAATGTCACCGCGGAGCTGAGCGAGGAAGCAGCGCCGGCGAATGTCCGCCGCAAGAAAACATCGTAGTCCGGTCATCAGGGACTTCGTTCGCACGAAGAGTCCTTCGATGCGCGCGCTTCTCCAAACGGTGGAGAAGGTCCTCGATCACGACGTCAATCTCCTCATCCTCGGCGAGTCCGGCTCCGGCAAGGACTTCCTGGCCGAGGCGATTCATGCTTGTGGCGGACGGTGGCAGAATCCGTTCATTCGCATCGACTGCGCAAGCGTCCCCGTCGAGCTGTTCGAATCGGAGTTGTTCGGATTCGAAAAGGGAACGTTCACGGACGCGCACGCGCGCAAGCTCGGCAAACTCGAATTAGTGCAGGGCGGCACGATCTACTTCGACGACATCGCCTCGCTCGCGCCCGCGCTGCAGGCGAAACTGCTTCGCGCGATTCAAGAAAAACGATTCACGAGACTCGGCAGCAACCAGACCGTGGCGCTCGATGGCCGCGTCATTTCGTCGTCGAGTGTGCCCGCCGAGGAGTTGGTGAATGAGCTACGGCGCGACCTTTTTTATCGGATCAATGTGGTCACGCTGACGATTCCGCCGCTGCGCGAACGGCGCGACGACATCCCACAACTGGCGCGCTCGTTTCTGGCTCGAAGGAAGAGCGCCATCGATCCCGAAGCGATGCGCATGCTCGTCGAGCACGAGTGGCCCGGCAACATCCGCGAGCTTCGCAACGTCATCGATCGCGCGGTGCTGGTCGAAGAGAGCGACGTGCTGACGTCTTCGTCGCTGCCGACGCTGACGAGCGATTTTGTTGCCGCGGCAGCCAGCCACCGCTGGACGCTCGACGAGTTGGAAGCGCGCTACATCCGCGACATCCTTCGGCAGACGAAATCGAACTACTCTCGCGCCGCGCAGATCCTCGGCATCAATCGGAAGACGCTGCTGGAAAAGCGAAAGAAGTACGGTCTTGATTGAGGGGGTGGGTGTGGGGAGTAGGGTGTGGGAGAGCCGAATCATGCGACATCGATTGACAAACCTGCTGACCGCCTGCCGCCCCTCCGCGAACCGCGTCTCGGTGTTGTCCGCTCCCACTCCCCACCCCCAACTCCCCACCCCCCGCACATGAAATTTCACCTCATCTGGCCTCGTTCGAATGCCGACGCCGAGTTTGCCGCGGTCGTCGAGCGGTACTTCAACCGGATCAAGCATTTCTTCCCGATCGAGATCGTTGAGGTGGCCTCGAAACGCGGTAGACAGAGCGAGAATGATCTGGCTATCATGCGCGCCGATTCGGCCCGCCTGCTGGCCGCGATTCCTGAACAAGGGTATGTGGTCGTCCTCGATGAGCGAGGGCGCTCTATCGATTCTTTGAAGTTCGCATCGTGGCTGGAACGTCTCACGATCGACCAGCCACATGGCGTCACATTTGTAATGGGAGGGGACGTCGGGCTCGATGAATCTGTCCGGCGCCGTGCCGATTATGTTCTCAGCCTCTCCGCCATGACGCTGCCGCACCAGATGGCCCGCGCCGTCCTACTGGAACAGATTTACAGGGCCTGTACGTTGATGCGCAACATTCCGTACCACAAGTAAGGAGAGCCGGTTTCAAACATGGCAAAAGCGATGGCAAAAGCAAAAGTCAAAGATCACCCATACCAGGAACACATCGATGCGTTGCGCGCGAAGCAGACGCAAATCCATGAATCCTTTCAGCGCGACAAGGTCGACGGCAAAGCGCAGGCTGACGATGGCATTCAGGATCTCGCCGACAAGGCCGCCAGCGCGTATTCAAAAGAGCTGAACTTCTCGCTCTCCGACGGCGAGCGCAACCTTCTCATGCAGATCGATGAAGCGTTCACCCGCCTCAAGAACGAAACCTACGGCATCTGCACCAACTGCGGCGCCACGATCGGCGAGAAGCGGCTGGCCGCGGTTCCATGGACGCCGTACTGCATCGATTGTCAGGAACTTCAGGAAAAGGGCCTGCTCACCTAAGAGAAGATGCAGGCGCGAACGTCCGCCTTGAGAATGTTGACTGTTAAATGTTGAGTGTTGACTGTTGAATGTGCGTCAACGCAGTTCATTCAATTCAACACTCAACATTACTCAACATCCAACATTGAACAGTCAACATTCGGGGTTCGGCGTTCGGCCGAAGCGACGCACTCGCATCTCAGTAGCGCCTCTTCATCCCTCGAAGTGCTTGAATTCCAGCTCCGCCTGCGCCGCCGCGAGACGCGCCACCGGCACGCGATAGGGCGAGCACGAAACGTAGTTCAGGCCGCACGAACGGAAGAAGCGGATCGAGTCGGGATCGCCGCCGTGCTCGCCGCAGACGCCGACTTTCAAATCAGGATTCGTGCTTCGTCCTCGCTCCGTGCCGAGCCGCACTAACTGGCCGACACCTTCCTGATCGATCGATTCGAATGGATCCTTCGACAGAATCTTTTTGTCGACGTACTCGGGGAGGAACGAGCCGGCATCGTCGCGTGAGTAGCCGAACGTCATCTGCGTCAGATCGTTCGTGCCGAATGAAAAGAACTCCGCAACTTCGCCGAGCTTGTCGGCGATCAGGGCGGCCCGAGGGATCTCGATCATCGTGCCGACGATCACCGGAAGCTCGACACCACGCTCCTTGATCACTTCCCCGGCAACGCGCTGCACCATTTCCTTGAGGATCGATAGCTCGCGGATCGTTCCAACGAGCGGGATCATCACCTCGGGACGCGCATCGATGCCGTCTTTCTTTACGTCGCAGGCCGCCTGAAAAATCGCCCGGACCTGCATCTCATAGATCTCGGGATACGTGACCGCGAGCCGGCAGCCGCGGTGGCCGAGCATCGGATTCGATTCGTGAAGCTGGTTCACTTTCGCGCGAAGCTCGACGAACCCCCAACCCATGTCTCGAGCCACGGCCGAGATCTGCTGTTCGCTCTGCGGCAGGAACTCGTGCAACGGTGGATCGAGCAAACGAATCGTGACCGGCAATCCATCGAGCTCGCGGAAGATCCCTTCGAAGTCGGCTTTCTGAAATGGCAGCAGCGTTTCGAGCGATTTGCGGCGCCCTTCTTCGTTGCGCGCGAGGATCATTTCTCTTACGCGCAGAATCCGATCCTCGGAGAAGAACATGTGCTCGGTGCGGCACAAGCCGATGCCGGAGGCTCCGAAAAGCCGGGCTACGCGCGCGTCGTTCGGTGTGTCCGCGTTGGTGCGGACGCCGAGCGTGCGCAGCTCGTCGGCCCACTTCAACAGCCGGTCGAAATTGCGGAACGTTTCTGATTTCCCCGCGGGCAACG
>DATAMS010000081.1:0-7423 GCA_036260495.1 Thermoanaerobaculia bacterium | reverse complement strand
AGAGTTCTTGAGTGCGACGATACGTGGCCGTCATCCAATCCTGACGATTCACGACGCCCTCAAGCAAGCCACATTGCTTGCCGACGCGCTTCCCGTCTTCGATCAGACCAGCCTGATTGTTCTGGAAGCGGGCCGCGGCGTTCGCGAACATGAGCTTAGCTACTTTGATGCTCAGATATGGGCCACCGCCCGGCTCAATCAGGTATCGACGATTTTTACCGAGGACTTCACAAGCGGGCGCAGGATCGAGGGCATCCACTTCCTGAACCCACTTCTGCCGGCGTTCGATCTCGCACGTTGGTCGTGACATGGGTCGGTCATTACAAGGAACGTTTGCATGACGCAACCGGCTACTGACGCGCGCAAGGCTCCTATTCTGGTGACGGGAGCGACCGGCCGTGTCGGACGTGTCGTAGCCGGCCAATTGTTGGCCGCAGGTCTTCCCGTGCGTGCGCTCACGCGACGGCCGGCGACGGCGAATTTGCCGGCTGCTGTCGAGGTCGTGGGTGGCGACCTGACGATCCTCGAATCGCTCGACGCCGCACTGCAGGATGTCAGTGCCGTATTTCTCGTTTGGACCGCCCCGCCCGCTACCGCGCCGGCAGTCATCGAACGTCTCGCGTCTCGTGTGCGGCGGGTCGTTTTTCTCTCCTCGCCGCACCGAACGCCGCACCCGTTTTTCCAGCAACCGAATCCGATGGCTGTTCTTCATGCGGACATCGAGCGCCTGATCGCCGCCTCTGGCCTCCCCTCGACGATCATCAGGCCAGGGATGTTCGCGTCGAATGCATTGCACTGGTGGGCGGCGTCGATTCGACAGGGAGTCGTTCGATGGCCTTGTGGAGCCGCCGAGACGGCACCGATCGACGAGCGGGATATCGCCGCCGTAGCGGCGCGTGCTCTTTATGAGGACGGGCATGCGGGAGGTGATTACGTTCTGACGGGCCCGGAGTCGCTGAGTCAAGCCAGGCAGGTGGGCATCATCGGCGAGGCCATCGGACGCCGGATTCAGTTCGAGGAATTGTCTCCGGACGATTTCCGGCGCGAGACGGTGGGGATCTGGCCGCGACCGGCCGTGGAAATGCTATTGGCCGCGTGGGGTGCAACGATTGGACGTCCCGCGTTCGTGACGTCTACAGTCTGCGACATCACCGGATCGCCCGCCCGGACGTTTCGTCAGTGGGCGGCCGATCACGCCGCCGCATTCCTGTAGAAACTGGCGAGCGATGAAATCCTGAATTTCGGGAGGCACTCGATGGCAGGCACAGAGTCTCGCGTAACAATCCACATGGCAGCGAGCCTCGACGGCTTTATCGCTCGCAAGGACGGGCGCGTCGACTGGCTTGAAACCGCAGACGAATTCGCAGGCGGGGAGACCATGGACCCGGAATTTGTCGAAGCGTTTCTCAAGACGATCGACTGCTATGTCATGGGATCGCGAACCTATGAGACCGCGCTTCGTTTTGAGGCCCAGGGATTCGGGTGGGCGTACGGCGACAAAGCCACGTTCGTCCTCACAAGCCGCGACCTCCCTCGGAATCGGAATACCGTCGAATTCCACGCAGGCGATCTCACACAGTTCGTGAATGAGCGCTTACGGCCCTCGTTTCATAACATCTGGTTTGTTGGAGGCGGTATGGTCTCCGGCGAATGCCTTCGTCTGGGACTGGCGGACGAAGTTCGTTATTCGATCCTGCCGGTCTTGATCGGCAACGGGATCCCGTTCTTCGACAAGCTCGACAACGACGTCGCTCTCCATCTGTCCGAGGTCAAAGCGTACAAGAGCGGGATGGTGGCGCTTCGTTACGAGGTGCGAGGACGTCACCGCGAGTGACGCGGACTCATCGCTTCGTTAGACGCCCGATTTGGTATTATTTCGCATGCGGTTCTAACAACTTGAATGGAGCGTCCCTACGCATGCCAGAAGCGGCACACACGTCGAATTCGGAGGAGTGGAAGCAACAGATCATCGCGCTCGAGGACGAGGCTGCGAGAGCATTTCTTGCTCGCGACATTTCGCGCCTCGACCGGCTCTTCTCCGACGAGCTCATCATCAACTCGCCGATCAACCGCGTCAACGACAAACGCAAAGTGCTCGAGCTGCTCGCAAATGGCGTCATCGGTCACGTTCAATGCGATTTGCGTCATGAGGTTTTCCGCAGAGACGGGGACCTGATTATTGTCATGGGGTCGGACGTGGTGCGCAATGCCCCAGGCGACCAGCCACTCCTTCGCCGGGTCACAAATATCTGGCGCAAGGAAGGGGACGACTGGAAGCTCTACATCAGACATGCAACCATCGTCGGACCCTCACAGGAAACCGGACCGCATCAGTAAGGCCATCGCAGTCATGTTAATTGGTCCATTTGTAAGTCGCAGTCGCAGACTCTTGACCCCCGCTCGCGGCGAGGCAATACTGCTCTTATGCTGTCAAGCGCAGATCTTCGATTCAGCAGGCGCACCATCGCGTTTGGCGCTCTTGCCATCCTTGTCATCTTCCTCTCCATCGATTTCCTCGGCCTCCTCGGTGCCGGAGACCGGAAGGAATCGCAGGCTCACCTTCCCGAGTCTACGGTCACGAAATGGAATCAGATGGACGCGACGGCGCGGCAATTTCTTGACAAGGAGCACGATAACGTCGTCGCTGAGATCGGCCGCCGCATCGAGCTCGAGCATCTTCTTTTCGCTTTGAAGTTTGCCTTGGTTGGCGGGATTCTTTATGCCCTGCTGCAGGGCGTCTTCGGCAAGGGTGAGGCCCGCATCGAACGAAACCCGTTTGTTGCATTGATCGTGTGGGCCGCAGTCGTGGCAGCCGCGATCGTCGATCTCCGCACCATGGCCAATCAAAGCTTTCTGGTCACACTCGGGGGTTGGTCGCGCCAGTATGAAGAGCTCAGAGTCGGCCCGAATGCTGTCGATCTGACGTGGGAGGCGTTCCTGGCAAACAATCTTCTCAGTCAGCCGCACTATCCCGCCCTGCGCGTGAACGGGCAAATCCTCACCGCCCTCCTGTTTGCATTTAGCGGCTCATTGTTCCTGGTCCCCAAAGATAGTGACAACGATCCAGCTACTGCACTGGTCAGTGGCACTTGCGCCATACTGAGTGTCGCGTTGATGACCGCGGCAGCCGTGAGTCTCCGGCCTAGTGGCCCGGCGGTCTGGCTCTGTCTTGCGTTTGGGGCCGCGGCCATGATTTTGTCGGGCGTTCTTGCATACACATCAAAAGAAAATTACCGCGCAAGTGATCCGGCATAATTCGAGAATTGGAGGAAGTCGTGGCGCAAGAGACTCATAGCGGTGCGTTCGCCACCAGCCGCATGCTTCCTTATCGCTCGGAATCCGTATTCGCGGCCTTTGAAACGCCGGAGATGCTTTCCACGTGGTGGGGACCGAATGGCTTCACAAACACGTTCGAGCTCTTCGAGTTTCGAGAGGGTGGGCGGTGGCATTTCATCATGCATGGACCGGACGGTTCGAACTACGTCAACGAAAGTAAATTCATCGAGTTAATTGCTCCGTCACGAATCGTCATCCAACATTTGTCCCAGCCGCATTTTGTCCTGACGGTCACGCTTGCCACGCATGAAGGCGGCACTGAATTGACGTGGCATCAGGATTTTGAAGACAAGGAACTTGCTGTGAGAATCAGACATATCGTCGAGCCTGCGAACGAACAGAACCTCGACCGGCTCGGTAACGTGCTGGCCCAGCGGGGTTAACTTCATGACGGTGTTTTCGACCTCCGGCCCTACAGCACTCGGGCGGGACGCCCGAGTGCCCGCGGTCGAGACGACCGCACTCCATTAGAATCGGGCGATGCCAGCGTTGATTGAATCGGAGCCGCTTCAATCGGGAGTGGTTTCTTCCCCGGCTGATGGGATGCTCGGCCGGGCCCTCACCGAGACTCTTGCCGTTCCTCCTGCCGAACGTGTCCGGCTGTTCTCGCAACTCGTTCTGGAGATCGAGGAATTCATGGCGCTACATCCTGAGGAACGGCCTTGGACGTGCACGCGCTATTCCGGCACTGACGGTTCCTCGATCTTTCGCGGCGGCGTGGGGCATTCGCTCGTCATTGATTCCGAGGGACGGCTCTGGCGCGCGCGCAGTTACGAAGACTTTGAAACGACCTACGTTTTCACGGGCACGTCGTGCGAGATCGGCACGCTCACTCCGATCTATGCGCAGATGCGCGAATACCGTCAGCGATGAAGGTGATGACGCCTGACTCTTCCGTTCCTCCCGCCGATCGAGCTATCTTGAACGGATGACATCCGGCGGAAAACGTACGCGCGCGCTGGCCGGCGCAATCGCCTATCCGCTCATGATCGCCGGCGCGATCGGGATCTTCTTTTTGATTCGATCGGTTGGGTCCACGCTCGTCGCGCCCACGCCGGCCTCTGGTGCCGCGGCCGCCGGTGTTCCCTCTTCCAACGCCGACGTTTTGCTGCACGTGCTGCTTGCACTGGTCGTGGTGATCGTCGCGGCGCGGATTTGTGGGGCGCTCTGCAAGCGCATCCATCAGCCGCCGGTGATTGGCGAAGTGATCGCCGGAATCCTTCTCGGCCCTTCGCTCCTCGGCCACATCTCGCCGGCGGCGTTTTCCTATCTTCTGCCGCAGGCGGTGGCGCCGTTCCTGTCGATCATCGCGCAGATCGGCGTGATCCTTTTCATGTTCCTCGTCGGGATCGAGCTCGACACCGAACAACTCAAACACAAAACGCACGCGACGGTGGCCATCTCGCACTCCAGCATCGTTGCGCCTTTCATCCTCGGCGCGTTGCTGGCGCTCTGGATTTATCCCAAGCTCTCCACGAGCAACGTTCCCTTCACCGTCTTCGCCCTCTTCCTCGGCGTCTCTCTTTCCGTGACCGCGTTTCCGGTGCTGGCGCGGATTCTCACCGATCGCGGGATCCAGAAGACGCGGATGGGGACCGTCTCACTCACCTGCGCCGCCGTCGACGACGTGACCGCGTGGTGCCTGCTCGCGTTGCTGATCGCCGTTGCGAAGGCCAACGTTTCCGCGGCTGGCGTTACCGTCGCGCTGACCGGGATCTATGTCGCGTTCATGATCTTCGTCGCGCGGCCGCTCATCGTCCGGGCCGTGCGCGCGCAGGAGTTGCGCGAATCGGTTCCGCAAAGCGCCATCGCCGTAGTCGTGGTTGGACTTCTGCTTTCGACGCTGGCCACCGAGGCCGCGGGGATCCATGCGATCTTCGGAGCGTTTCTGCTGGGCGCGATCATCCCGCACGACTCGCGACTCGCGCGCGACCTCACGCAAAAAATCGAGGACCTCGTCGTCGTCCTGTTCCTGCCGGCGTTTTTCGCGTTCACCGGGATGCGCACGCAGATCGGCCTCGTTCATGGCGCGACGCAGTGGCTTCTTTGCGGCGTCATCATCGCAACCGCATCGATTGGCAAGTTCGGCGGCACGTTCGTGGCGGCGCGCATCACCGGATTCGGCGCGCGCGACGCAGCATCGCTCGGCGTTCTCATGAACACCCGCGGTCTGATGGAACTGATCGTCCTTAGCATCGGCCTCGACCTGCACATCCTCTCGCCGACGCTCTTCGCGATGCTGGTGCTGATGGCGATCGTCACGACCTTCGCGACGACGCCCATCCTCCAACTGCTCACGCGCAAGGCGACTGAGACGAACGCAGAGCCAGCGATGATCTGATACGTTGCACGATAAATTCGGAGAATTGAGAGTTTCATTCAGCGCGCCACAGGTGTCGAACCTCGCAAGGAGGTTCGCCATGCAACATTCTTCACAC
This sequence comes from Thermoanaerobaculia bacterium, assembly GCA_036260495.1. Classification (GTDB taxonomy): domain Bacteria; phylum Acidobacteriota; class Thermoanaerobaculia; order Gp7-AA8; family Gp7-AA8; genus JADGNZ01. The sequence continues at coordinate 1,649 of DATAMS010000081.1, read as the reverse complement.
GCCGCGCTCGAATCGAATATCAACGTCACACCGCTCGTCGATGTCTGCCTCGTTCTACTGATCATCTTCATGGTGGTCGTTCCCGCGATGGTGAACGGCATACCGGTGAAGTTGCCGGTGGCCAAAGGCGAACCGGTGTCCGAGGCCCAACGTCAGCTCGCCATCACTGTCAAAGACGACGGCACGGTCTACCTCGGCGCCACCGTTGTCCGCGCCGATCAGGTTGTCTCCGAGCTGGAACGGATGCACGGTGAAGGACCCGAGCGCTCCGTTGCGGTCCGAGGCGATCAGCGTGTTGCGTATGGCGAGGTTCTGAAAGTTCTCGATGCTTGTCGAGGCGTTGGCTACAACGATGTGCGGCTGATGTCGCAGTATCCGAGCGCCGGACGCTGAGTTCTTAGGCTCGCAAAGGCCTCCACCACAAAGACACAAAGGTCACAAAGAAAGGCTCCAACTCTGTGTCCTCAGCGTCTTTTTGGCGCGTTCCTGTCTGATCGAAGAGATTGGGTGTGGCGGCAAAACGAACACCGCCACACCGATCAGGAACTCTTACTTCTTCGCGCTCGGCGCTCGCAGCGGGAACGGTGGGCGAACGTCTTTTTGTGGCGGGTTGGCGGCGAGTTGTTTCATCGCTACGTCGATCGCTTTTTCGAGTTGCGGGTCGCGGCCGGCGATGATGTCTGCTGGCGTTTGCTCGATGTCGATGTCGGGTGGAACGCCTTCGTTCTCAACCACGAAACCTTCCGGAGTCCAGATGCCGAGGTTGGGGGCGGTGATGTTACCGCCGTCCATGAGAACGGGAAATCCGAGAATGCCGACCAGACCGCCCCAGGTACGGCGCCCGACGAGCGTGCCGAGCTGCAGCTTGTGAAACATCCACGGCAGAAGATCGCCGCCGGAGCCCGCGGTCTCATCGATGATCATCACTTTCGGACCTTGAATCGAAGCCAGTGGCGTCTTCAGATCGGCGCCGTAGCGCATCGCCCAATGGCTGATCATCGGGCGGCGCAGGATGTCGATGTAGTAGTCGGCGACGCTGCCGCCGCCATTGTGGCGCTCATCGACGATGATGGCGTCGCGGTCCGCTTGCGGGAAGAAATAGCGCTTGAAGTAGGTGTAGCCGGCGCCGGCAGTGTTTGGAACGTAAACGTAGGCAACGCGTCCGTTGGTCGCTTCGGTCACCTTGCGCAGATTGCCTTCCACCCAATCGCGATTGCGCAACGGCGCTTCGTCATCGACAGGCACGACGCTGACGACACGCGAGCCGCTGCCGTCCGCGTTCGGACCGACAGTCAGTGAAACGATCCGTCCCGCCGTCTGCTCGAAGCGGCTGTAGAGATCTTCGGGCGGCTTGAGATCCTTGCCGTCGACCGCGAGCAGGTACTCCCCTGCTTTGACGTCGATGCCGGGCTCGGTCAGCGGAGAGCGAAGCTCGGGATTCCAATTGAGACCGCCATAGACTTTCGCGAAGCGGTAGCGGCCGTTCTCGACTTTGTAGTCGGCGCCGAGGAGGCCGCCGGGGATCGACTCGACCTCGGCAAGCGAATCGCCGCCGCTGAGACGATGGTGGCCGACCGAGAGCTCCGAATGCATCCAGGTCATCAGACGATTCAGGTCCTGACGCACGGCCAGGTCGGGCAGGAAGACCG
>DATAMS010000047.1:0-17594 GCA_036260495.1 Thermoanaerobaculia bacterium | reverse complement strand
ATGATAGCGAACGAGCGGCAGGACTACAACTGGTGACCCACCAAGCGAGTCGAACAACGACGGATCACTGAGATGGACTAACGAGCGGGATTGTGAGAGGTAAATCAGGGAGCTTCACCTCCTTCCACCAACGATCGTTCTTAGCGCGCGCATCCGCAAATCCAGCTCGTCGGGCGTCATCGCGGCGTACTTTGGTGGCAGCAGTCGCCGGCTTGATGATTCGAAGACTGCCAGCAGCTCCATGTACTCCAGCATCTCGGAATCGCGGCTTGGGAAATAGTCCGACGCGGCGTGCGTGAAGTTGTCGGCGGAGACGGTGGTCGCGCCGGCGCGGGCGGCGTCGTCGTTCGCCATCAGGATGACGGCTTCGACGTCGGCATTGCTGTAGCCGATGAGTTTCTGCGAGAAGTTTTCGCGAAGTGCGGTGAAGTTGACGGCCGTGACGATGGCATTTTTCCTCAGCAGCGCGTTGGCGACGGCTTCCACCTCTTCCGCGGTCTGCGAATAGAGGAACGGGATCTTGCGGTCGAGACGGCCGGCGCGTTTGAGATCGACATCCAGCTTATCGGGCCGGTTCGTCATCACCAGGAAAAGGATTCGTCCGCGATTCGACGTGTCGGACATGAATTCTTTGATGCGGGCGATGACGCGCGAAGACGTGCCACCGTCGCCTTCACCGTCCGTGTTGCCGAACGCGCGGTCGCCTTCGTCGACGATCACAACGACCTGCCCGATGGCGCGGATCACGTTCAGGATCTTCTCGAGATTGCCCTCGGTCGCGCCGACCCATTTCGAGCGGAAGTTCTTCAGCTTGATCGTCGTCAGCCCGCACTCGCGCGCGAAGGCCTCAGCCACGAACGTCTTCCCCGTTCCCATCGGTCCGGTGAAGAGCACGCCCATCGGAACGCGCGAGGTCTCGCCGTTGCGAATGCTGTTGGCGATGACCATCAGATCCTTCTTGACCTCGTCCATGCCGCCGACGACCTCGAATCCGTGCGCGGGCTCAACGAATTCGATCAGGCCGAAACACTCGCGTTCGAGAATCTCGCGCTTGCGGTGGGCGATGAGCGCATCGACTTCCTTGCGGGCGCGCGCGTCGCGGTCCTGCGGAATGCTGGCGGGCTGTGCGCCGGGCGCGATCAACTTCGCGATCTCGTCGTGACTGAGGCCGGCGGTGAGTGCGGCGATTTTCTTCGCGCGCTCGGCGGTGTCGGGACCAGTGAGGATGCTGGTGATGAAATCCTCGCGCTGGCGCGATTCCTCCTCGCTCGCCGGCGGCGGCGTGAGGATCGAGATGATCTGGATGGACTTGAGTCCGGCGGTGATCTCGCCGTAACGCGCGACGTCTTTGTCATCGAGACGCTTGTCGGCGACGCGCACCGCGGCGTTGCGCTCGTCGCGATCGGGCATCGGAAGCTCGACGACGGCCACGCGCGGATTGGAAACTAACTTGGCCGCGAGGTCGGTGAGGTTCTCGGCGATGAGAATGACGATGTTGTCGCTGCGCTCGATCTCCTCAAGGAACGACCAGCGATGCAACGTCACGAGTGCGGCGCGATCGGCTTCGCTCTGAAAGTTGGGATCGCCGGCGGGAGCGATTGCTTCCGCGTATTCGAGGATGACCGCCGTCCTCGTGCCGGCCACGAGCATCCGTTCGAGCGCCGCCAATACGCGCGGTTTGTCGCCGGACGTCAGAGCCTCGTCGAGGTTGACCGGCGAGGCCCGCTTGAGAAAACGGACGCCGGTGGCGACGTTGTAAACCGCGATCGTCTCTTTCGACTGGTCGAGCAGCACCTCGCCGAGAAACTCGGTGAGCGTGACGATGCGGCCGTCGCTGATCACCGCGTCATACACGTTGCCGTGCAAAACGAAGATGGACGCCTCGCCTCGCAGGTAACGGCTGCGCAGTTCATCGGCCCACTTCGGAAGAATGGCTTTCGTCATACGCTTTCCGTTCCGCTGAGAAGTTTCTCCGTGTCGATCGCGGTCTGGCGGATGGAATCGACGCCGTCGAGCAGATCGTCGAGTTGTCCGGACAGCTCGTTCGGCGACTGCATCGTCACGATCTGATCGGCGATGAGCTGGAACGAGTTTTCGATGAGATCGAGTTGCGCGCGGGCAACGCCGAGGTAGCGGCCGATCTCGTGGACGCGCTCGACGCGCTTCTGGATTACCGCGAAGTTTTTCAGGGCGATGTCGCGCTCCGGCGCGCTGGCCGACTGTGCGATCGATCGGTCGTGCCAGCGCTCGCGATCGCGCTCCAGCGCATTCACGTCGACCGTGTCGAGATAGTTCTCGTATCGATTGACCGTCAGCGCCATTTCCAGAAACGACTCGACGAGCTTGTGCGTCTTCACGAGCTCCGTTCGCAGAAGGTCGCCGGTGAACGACGGGTTGGCCGAGGCGAGCTTGTTGATCTGCTGCTCGCGCGCGACCAGTCCATTCACGCGTTCCTTCTCGCTGTCGGGAAGGTCCTTCATCTTCTCGTTCCGGTCCTGCTCGTCCATCGCCGTGCGGATTTTCTCGAGACGTGGGTCCCAGAGAATGCGCCGCAGGTACTTCGAGTCGGATCCATGCAGAAGCCAGAGCGCCTCGGCGCCGAGCGCGATGACGCCAGGAAGCGGATTCGCGGTGAGGATGGACGCGGTCACGCCGCCGAGGAGCAGTGAGAGGTTGTAAGGATTGGCGAAGGCCATCTTGAGATACGGCCGGTTGTGAAACGCCGCTTCTTTGACGGCGTCGGTCGCCGTTTCGCGAATGGCGCGGCCGAGGTCGGCCTGGGGTTGCGCGGCCGGCTTCGTGACAGCCGCCTGCTTCGGCGCGCGCTGCTGCGACGTCACGGTCTGTAGCGGCGGGGCGTCCTTTTTCGGCGGATCGGGCACGGGATCATTCTACGAGGCAGGCGCGTAGAGGAAGTCGAGCAGTTTCTGTTCCACCTGCCGGAACTCTTTCGACGACTTCAACGCCATGTCCCGATTCTGAAAAAAGGGCACATCGACACGATGGAGGATTTTGGTCGGACGCGGCGCGAGGACGTAAATCGAATCGGCGAGGTAAACCGCTTCCGACACGTCGTGCGTAACAAACAGGATCGTATTGTCTTCGTCGCGTGATACATCGAGAAGAAGACTCTGCATCCCCCACCGCGTCTGCGGATCGAGCGCGCCGAACGGCTCGTCCATCAGCACGAGCTTCGGTTTGTTGATCAGCGTGCGCGCGATTGCCACGCGCTGTTTCATGCCGCCGGACAGATCTTTCGGATAACGGTCAGCGAAGTCGGCCAGGCCAACCGCGTCGAGATACTTCTTCGATTGCTTCGCTCGTTCCTTGCTGTCGATTCCCTGCAGACGAAGGCCGTACTCGAGGTTCTGGCGCACGGTCAGCCAGCCGAATGATGTGTAGGCCTGAAACACCATTCCGCGATCGCGGCCGACGCCGGTGACCGGCACGCCGTCGATGAGAATTTCGCCTCGCGTCGGCGCGAGCAGGCCGGCGACGGCTTTGAGAATCGTCGACTTGCCGCAGCCGGAAGGGCCGAGGAAGACCACGATCTCACCGACGTTGGGCTTGTCGACGATATCGAGCGTTACTTCGCGCACCGCTTCCGTGTCGCGGCCATCGCGGCCGACGTAGGTCACGCCGAGGTCGGTGATGCGCAGGCGCGGTTGCTCGGCACGCTCGCTGACGTACGTTGCCTTTGCCGGTTTGCCGTCGACAGTGACGGCGACTGTCCCGGGCTCGCCCGCTTGCGGTTGCTCGTTGGCCATCAGGACTCTTCCTTCCAGCGAAAGAGAATCGCGGAGATCATGCGGATGACCTGGTCAGTGATGATGCCGATGCCGCCGATGACGATCAGTTCGGCGAACGACCACGAGGCCCGCTGATGCGAGTACGCAAGTTGGACCATGTAGCCGAGGCTCTGTCCTGGATTGACCGCCTCGGCGAGGATCACGTAAGTCCAGGCGATGGCGTTCATCACGCGGAACGAGTCGAAGATGTCCGGTAGCGCGGCCGGCAACAACACGGTTCGGACGACTTGCCACTTCGATGCGCCGAGGGTCAAAGCCGTCTGCACCAACTCCTCCGGAATCACACGGATCGCCGACACCACCACTGGCAACAAGTAGACGAACACGCCGAGAAAGAGGAAGGCGATCTTCTGCTTGTCGTAAATGCCGAACCAGAGGATGAGCAGCGGGATGAAGGCGGAGATCGGCATGTAGCGCAGCGGCGCCATGATCGATTCGAAGATGTGGTTGATCGGCGTGAAGGCGCCCATCAGCACGCCGAGGGGAAGGGCGACGGCGGCGGCGAGGAGGAACGCCAGCACGATGCGCTGGGTGGAGGTGATGATCGCCTGCAGGAGGTCGTACTGGATAAAGAGCTGCAGCGTTCCGCGCACGACCTCGGTCGGCGACGGCACGAAGTCCGGCGGCGCGAGGTGTCCGTAGCTGACGATGCACCACGCCGCAATGACCACGATCGGCATCACGAACGCGAGCGCCAGCGCCGTGCCGCGCGGCACGGGCTGGCGAATCGACCAGATCGAAGTCTTGCGTCGTTTGGCCATTACTGAGTCGTGAGAACGACCTTGATCTCCGTGCGGCGATTCAACTGACGGCCGGTCTCGGTGGCGTTGTCCGCGACCGGATTCGTCGAGCCGCGGCCGATGGTCTGGAAGCGGTTCACGTCGATGTGCGGGAACGTCTTGGCGATGTAGTTCTTGACTGCCCGCGCGCGACGCTGCGACAGCGTCATGTTCGCAGTCGGCGAGCCGGTCGCGTCGGTGTTGCCTTCGACGCGCAGATAGGTATTGCCGAACGACGTCATCGTGTCGCCGAGCGAATCAAGAACGAAGAACGAGCCGGGCATGATCTCGTCGGAGCCGGGCGTGAAGTGAATCTCGATCTGCTTGTTGATGATGGCGCGGTCATTCGCCGACGGCGCCTTCGCGGCGATCTTCGGCTCTTCGACTTTCTGCGTTGTGTAGTTCGACGCCAGCGCGGTGAGGAAACGCGTGTCGACCCAATCCTTCGCCTCGACGGAGCGCGTGACCAGACCCTTCTTGCGCCAGATCACGAACGCGGTGTCGAACAACGTCTCGAAATGCGCTTTGCCGCCGGACAGGCCGTAGAACTGCGCGTTGTCCGCGTACGGCGTGAGCTTGAGTCCGGAGAGCATGCCGGAGACCGTGTCGGTGTCGAGCTTGAGCGCCTTGCCGACGACTGCGTACGAATTGGCAGGATCGGCCTTCATCATTTCGATGCCGTCGAGCCAGCCGTGAACGAAATCGCGGACCGACTCGGGCGCGCGGTCGATGATGTCCTGCCGCGCGCAAAGCGTGTCAGCGATGATGTTGGTGGCGGCGGTTGTTGAGACGAGCACGTGCGCTTCATCGCCGCGCGCGGTGACGGCGCCGGAGAGATCGGGCTCCCACGTCACGGCGGCATCGACCTGTTTCGCTTTGAACATCGCCGCGGCGGCAGGCGCGTCCTGCGTGAAGATGATGCTCTTCTCGAGCGCGGCGCGGTCTTCCGCCGAAAGTCCCGACTGCGAGAGCAGATACAGCAGCAGGAAGTGCGAGGGCGTGAACTGCGTGCAGGCGATCTTGTGACCTTTGAGCTGCTCGATGGAGTTGATCGAGGCCAGCGAGACGATGCCATCGCCGCCGCGCGACCAGTCCTGCATGATCACCGACTTCGCCTTCTGGCCGTTCTCGGCGAGGATCGACGCTTCGCGCGCCCAGTTGTCGACGGTGTTCCACATGATGTCGACGTCGCCCTTGCGGAAGGCGGCGAGCTTCGCGGCCGGATCTTCGATGAGCACGAACTTCACGTCGAGTCCGTATTTCTTGCGGTAGCTGGACGCGTCGCTCGGCTCGAGACCGTTGTTGAAAACGATGCCGGGCGAGTGACCCGCCCACGTGTTGATGGCGACGACGAGCGGCCGGTTCAACTTGCCGCCGCTGACGCTGGTCGCCGCCACGCCGGTGACGGCAGCGTCGCGCGATGGGTCGGCAGGCGCGTTCTTGAGCGGATCGAAATCATTCGAGCCGACCTGGCTGGTCGTGGCCGGCTGACCCTTGTCGCTGCCCGTGGCCCACTTGCGAATATCGCTGCCTTTGTAGTGCCAGGCCGCATATCCGACGACAGCAAGGACCACCACAGTGATGAAGAATTTTGCGAACGGAGTGAGTTTCATCAGATCCTCCAAAAAACTTGCGGGCCCGAGGTGAGCAACTCCCGCGCTCACGCCCGGGATGACCAATGACTACATCGTCTTCTGGCCCTGCTGCTGTGCGGCTTTGCGAGCCTTCATCGCCGCGAGCTCCTGCTTGGCCTGAACGTCGCCGACCTGACTGCGAAGACCGGCCAGACGCGAGTCGAGCGACGAGTCGGAAAGCTCTTTGCCGAGGTTCGCTTCGGCGATCGTGTTCTTGATGTGCGTGCGGACGTTGTCGAGCGCGCGCACTTCGTCATCCACCGAAAGCCCGTCGAGCTGCTCCTGAATCTTGATCCGCGCCTGCGCCGACTGCATCTTGGCCAGCATCGTCTCGCGCTCGGCCTGCAGCTTCTTGATCTCGGATTGAACGCCGAGGAGCGACGTCTTCGCCGACTGCGCATCGGAGTGCGCCGTCTCGAGGTCGGTCTTCATCTCCGCGATGTCGGCGGTGAGTTGATTCTTCTTTTGAATGAGGATGACGGCCAGATCGTCCTGGTTCGTTTCGACCGCCGTATTCAGCTCCGCCTCGGTCTGCGCAAGATCGGCGTTCGCCTTCTTGAATCGCTCGTCGAGGTCTTCGCGGCGCCGGATGATGGCCGCGGTGGCGCCCTTCAGTTTGGCGTACTTGGCGATCATCGAGTTGATCGCGTTCTCGTACGCGATCTCGGGGTGATCCTTCTCGATGTCCGCGATCCAAAGAGAGAGAAAGCCCTTCCAGAGATTACCCAGTCTCGAAAAAACTCCCATAGTTCTCAGCTCCCTGATGGTTCTTGCAGCTTCGGCGATTCGCGCACGACGCGTGCGACCGCTTCCTGCCCGAAGAACTCGAGGACTTTCTGCACCTCGAGCTTTTTGTCGTTGCAGGAGCGCACGACGCTTTGCTGTTCCGCGACTCGATCCTGCATCACCGTTTTGAGTTTTACGATTTCTTCTTCGTATTGTTTGATGCGCTGGTCTGCCTCGGACGTCACTTTGTCCGTATCGCCAGCACCAGCACGGATATAGCCATCGAGCGCCTGCAGCTCCTGCGCGCCCGCTTCGATGATCTTTTCGATCGGCACGCCGAACGCCCGCAGCGACGCCATCACGATCTGCTTCTTGACCGCCGCCTCGGTATCCGGCGGCAACGATGTCAGCAACTCGAGCGTGCGCGAAACGCGCTGCCGCTCGTCGGCATCGATGCCCGCCGCTTCGAAGACTTGATCGAAATCGACCTTGCCGCCCGGCGCCGGCGGAGGCGGCGTAGTGAAGACAGGAACGTCCGCTTGCGGCGCGGTATCAGCAGCGTCGTCAGCAACCGCCGGCGCCGCTTCATCGCCACCCTCGGCCTGGTCCTTGACCACAAACCAGCCCATCACGGTCGATCCCCAAGTCTTGTTGTCGCTCATGGAACGAGGGGATTATGACATCGGCGCGGATCAAGCGCGCGTTTTCGCGATACTGGGGTCTGGGGCGTCGGGTGTGGGGTGTGGGAGATCGAAGGTCGGGTCAGGATCGGGATTCCCACTCCCCACACCCGACGCCCCACTCCCCGAACGTCACGACATCCAGTTCACGCCTGCTTCCTTGTTCCACTTGGTCGTCATCTTCTTCGACTTTGTCCAGAACTCGATTGAGCCGCGGCCGGTGATGTCGCCCACGCCGAATTTGGAATCGTTCCAACCGCCGAAGCTGAAGGGCTCGCGCGGAACCGGTACACCGACGTTTACGCCGACCATTCCGGCGCTGGCGTTCTCCATGACGTAGCGCGCCACGCCGCCGCTTTCGGTGAAGACGCTCGCGGCGTTTCCGTACGGCGAGCGCTGCTGCACGCCAACCGCCTCGGCCACGTCATTCGCGCGGATAATCACCATCACCGGTCCGAAGACTTCTTCCTGGGCGATGCGCATGTCGGGCGTGACGCGGTCGATCAGCGTCGGGCCGACGTAGTAACCGTTCTCTTTGCCCTTCACTTTGTAGCCGCGTCCATCGACGAGCACCTTCGCGCCCATCTTCTCGGCTTCGGTGATGTAGCTCTCGATGCGCGCTTTCGCCTCGGCCGAGATCACCGGTCCGATGTGAACTCCCGGCTGCATCGACTGAACGATCGAGACCATTCGATCGATGATGTGATCGCTCTTGCCGACGGCCATCATGACCGACGCGGCCATGCAGCGCTGGCCGGCACAGCCTGACATCGAGGCGACGACATTGCTCGACGTCATCTCCGGATCGGCGTCCGGCATCACGATCAGGTGATTCTTCGCGCCGCCGAGGGCAAGGACGCGCTTGTAGTTCGAGGTGCCGCGGCGATAGACGATCTTCGCCACCTTCGTCGAGCCGACGAAGCTGATTCCTTCGATTCCAGGATGGTCGCAAATCGCTTCCACCGTCTCCTGGCCGCCGTGAACGATGTTGAGAACGCCGTCAGGAAGACCGGCATCGCGCAGCAACTCGGCGATGCGGCCCGACGAGATGGGAACGAGCTCGCTCGGTTTCAGGACCATGCAATTGCCGAGGGCGATGGCGTTCGGGATCGTCCAGTTGGGAACCATGTTCGGGAAGTTGAACGGCGTGATCGAAGCGACGACGCCGACGGGAAAATGCTCGACGCGGCATTCGACGCCGCGCGACACTTCGAGAACTTCGCCGGCCGTGATCTGTGGAAGCGAACAGGCAAACTCGCAAAGCTCGGCCGACTTCAGCACCTCGGCGCGCGCTTCGCTGTCGATCTTTCCGTTCTCCGCGGTCACGAGGCGCGCCAGCTCATCGATGTTCTGCTCGAGGAGCGCTTTGAATCGATAGAAGACCTGCACGCGCTCCTTGATCGGAGTCGCCGACCAGCCCGGAAACGCTTTCTTCGCAGCCGTGACCGCGCGATCGACATCGCTCGCGGCCGACAGCGGCACGCGCGAGATGACCGATCCGTCGGCCGGGTTGAAAACATCGAGGAAGCGATCCGCCCCTTCGACAAACGTGCCGCCGATGTAGTTGCGGACGTCGGGATATTGCGTACGGGCAGGGCTTTCCATCGTGGTCATAAAAGTCTCCTCGGGGTGATCGCGCTCCGAACTCTATCCGGGCCGCCCCAAGAATCAAGTTTGACCGGCTGTCATTCCTAGCGGGGTGTGGGGAGTTGGGCGTGGGGTGTGGGAGAGCAGAGACAAGAATGGTAGTGCGCGTCGTCCAGTCGCTCGATGAAGCAGAGCTCGCCAGAGACTGACGCTGATCGCTGTTCTCTGGCCTCTGATTTCTGGTTCCTGAACTCCCACACCCCAGACCCGACTCCCCACACCCTTATTCAGCGCTTTGACGCCTGCCCAGCCTGCGCTTCCGGAACGCGCTTCATGACGCAGGTCGCCGCGCCGTGATCGTGAAACGGCATGAAGAGAAGCGCCAGCCCTCGCTCGTCGAATTCGGATGAGATCGTCAGCATGTCGCGCTGCGGCGAGAGGCGCATCGTCAGCGTGCGTGTCCGGCTCGATGCACCGGAAAGGATTGAGCCGGTCGTCTTCTCCGGCGACCACGTTGCTGAGACTCCGTCGTCCATCCAGTCGAGATCGTGTTCGAGAATCGCGTCGTACGTCTTGCCGCCATCGCCCTTTGCTTGCAGCTCAATCCGGCAGCCCGGCTGCGCGATCGTCAGCGTTTCAATCTTCGCAAGCGACGCTCCCTCTCCGAACACGAACGCGGCTGAGCCGGTGCCTTTGCGCACGGGTTGCTCCGCGAGTTTGTAGGTTCCGGAGAGGTCGATGCACGCCGGACCTTTCGGCTGCGAAGCGCATGTGAGCGCCGCAAGCGCGAGGAGTGCCGCAACGATCCGCATCGACGGCATCATACGCCGCGATACTTGACCCTCCGCCGCGCCGCGCCCATGATTCGCGGCACACATGTCCGTGATCAGCCGCCTCTTCGCAACGAAATCGCTCGACGACCTCATCGCCGGAACCCAGGAAGAGGGCCATCAGCTCAAGAAAACCCTCGGGCCCTGGAACCTGATCGCCCTCGGTATCGGCGCGATCATCGGTGCCGGCATTTTCGCCACGATCGGAACTGCCGCCGCCGGCGACGCGCACCGTCCCGGCGCCGGTCCGGCGTTGATGATCTCGTTCGTCCTCACCGCCGTCGTCTGCGGATTCACGGCGCTCTGCTACGCCGAGTTCGCGTCGATGGTGCCCGTGTCGGGCTCGGCGTACACGTATTCGTACGCGACGCTCGGCGAGCTCGTGGCGTGGATCATCGGCTGGGATCTGATGATCGAGTACGCCATCGGCAACGTCGCCGTCGCCATCTCCTGGGCGAATTACATGAACACGCTGCTGGAGGGATTCGGCATCGTTCTGCCCGGATGGCTGACCGTCGATTACGGCACAGCGATGTCGAAGATGCCGCAGGTCGTGGCTGCCGCGCCGCATATCTTCGGCTTTCCGATCATCTTCAACATTCTCGCGGTCGGCATCGTCACGCTGATCACGATCGTGCTCGTTTGGGGCATCCGCGAAGCGGCCAGCTTCAACTTCTGGATGGTGGCCATCAAGCTCGGCGTGCTCGCCTTTTTCGTCTTCGTCAGTTTCAAATACGTGAAGCCGGCGCACTGGCATCCCTTCGCGCCGAACGGCTTTCACGGCATCGCCACCGGCGCGGCAATCGTCTTCTTCGCCTACATCGGATTCGATGCCGTATCGACGACAGCCGAGGAGGCGAAGAATCCGAAGAGGGATATGCCGATTGGGATCATCGGCTCGCTCATCATCTGCACGATCATCTACGCGATCATCGCGGCGGTCTTCACCGGCATGATTCCGTACGGCGACCTGGTGAAAAAACTCTCCAGCGAACAGGCCGAACCGCTCACGCTGGCGATGAAGTACGCCACGATGCCGAACTGGATGGTGGGCGTCGTCGCGTTCGGTTCCGTCGTCGCGCACACGGCGGTGCTGCTCGTGTTTCAGCTCGGTCAGCCGCGCATTTTCTTCGCCATGTCGCGCGACGGGCTGCTGCCGCCGTTCTTCGCCCGCGTCCATCCGAAGTTCCGCACGCCGCACGTGGCCACGATCATCACCGGCATCTTCGTCGGTATTGCGGCGCTCTTCTCGTCGCTCGATGCGATGGTCGACTTGACGAACATCGGAACGCTCTTCGCGTTTTTCCTTGTCTGCATCGGCATCATCATCCTTCGCGTCAAAGACCCGCATCGCGAGCGATCGTTCAAAGTTCCGGGCGGCACATGGTTCCTCCCCGTGCTCGGCGCGGCGTCATGCCTCTTCCTGGCGAAGTACCTCCCGAAAGAATCGTGGTGGCGCTTCGGCATCTGGCTGCTGGTCGGGATGGTCGTCTACCTGTCGTACGGCTATCGCAACAGCAAGCTGCGTAATCGAGGCAACGGCCCACTGCTTCCACCGGGCGGCATGGTGCGACACGACTTCAACCCCGAGCAGCAGCTACCGGAGAGGGATGTGGAGTAGGGCGAAGAGTAGCGCCGGCGGCTCGCCGGCTGGACCGCCGCCGGCCCGGCGGCGACTTTGGTTTCAATCACCGCTGCTCGGCGCATTCGTTGGCGCCATCCTCGTCTTCGCGATCGCTCCGCATTGCATCGGCTGGTTCTCCGTTCCGACCGGTGGTATCGGCGCGGTGACGCTGGCGAAGTACCCAAAAGGCTTCGATTACTTCGTCGTCATCGCCCTGACAATCGCAAGCGTCCTCGGCGCGCTGGCGCTGAGCGCACGCCGGAACGCTCCGACTCCCGACACCCGATCAACGACTCCCGCAAAACACACCGCAACAATCATCACGACGATCGCTGTCTTCGTCGTGATGCTGATCATTCACGATCACCCCTACTCGTTCATGGACATGTTCCACGAAGGCGAGCACCTCACGCCGGCGTCGGTGATGCTCGATGGCGGGCGGCCGTATGGCGGCATCTTCTTTCTTCACGGCTTTGCCACGGACGGCGGTCTCGACGCGCTCGCACTCGGCAACAAACCATCGCCGAAGAAGACGCGCCGGTTGGAGACGCTGCTCGACGCCGCCGCGCTGGCGATGCTGGTTCCGATCGCGGCGGAAGTGACCGCGTCGACCGGTGGATTCATCGCTGCCGTAATCCTGGCACTCTGCGCCATCGGCGCGGGCGAAGTGCCGGTCTTCCCCTACTTTCGATGGCTCCCGATGTTGGTTGCGGTTTGGGCGTTGCTTACGTACGGGCGTCGGCTGTCGGGGGTCGGGAGTCGGAGCAGGTCCGTCGCCGTGGGCGATACGGATTCGACACCCGACACCCGACGCCCGACACCCGCTTTGCTCTACGTCGCAGCCACCGTCTCCTCGCTCGGCGTTCTCTGGAGCCTCGACGTCGGCATCTGCGCCGTTGCGGCGAGCGCGATCGTCATTCTGATTTACACACGAAGAGTCACGTGGATCGTCTTGTCAGCGCTTGCCGCGCCGCTCATCGTGCTGCTCGTCGCGCGTGCCGATCTGGCTCACTTCTTTCGCGATTCGTTCGTCATCATCCCGCGAGCGATCGATGCGATCTGGTCGCTGCCGGCGAAACCGCTTCCATCGCTGGCGCTTCTGATTCATCCACCGCAACTCTGGGAATGGCTTGCATCGGAAGCAGCGCGCTACTACCTGCCGCCGGTTTTTTTTGGATTTCTCCTCGCCCTGGCCGTGCGCAAGCGCGACATGCGCATCGCCATCGTGGCCATCTTCTCGATCATCCTCTTCCGCACGGCCGCCGGCCGTTGCAGTTGGAGTCACACCCGCTTCGGCATCCCACTCCTCGGCATCGCCGTGGTGGCATTTCTATTCGAGCCGCTTTGCCGCGATTGGCTGCGACGGCAGCGGAGCATTTGGCGCGGTGTTGGGATCGTCGTGTTTGCGATCCTAGGCTTTCGCTATTTCGAGATCGCGCTGAACGCAACGCTCGGATGGAAGTTCATCGCCGGCTGGTCCGCGCGCCAGCGCCACGCAGGGATGGTTCCGTATCCGATGCCGCGCGGCCGCGGAATCTACACGTACGCCGAGAACGCCTCCGATCTCGCCGCGCTGCGTGACCTCGCCCAACAAGCCGGTCCCGGCCCGATCTTCGACCTCTCCGGCGAGCGAGCGCTCTATTACCTGCTGGACCGCCGCCCAGCCGCCCGCTGCCCCGACCTGGCCATGCTCTCCGCGCCGGAGTTGAGCGCCGAAGCCCTACGTCAACTCGCCGCGCACCCACCGGTCTTCGTCATCCTCGAGGGAATGAAAGTCTTCGCCTCGCTCGACGGCATCGCCAACCGCGACCGCATCAGACCAATCGCGGCATGGATCGATGCGAATTATCCGGTGCGGATGAAGGCGGGAAGGTATTTGGTGGGATTCAGAAAATGACGCTGGCATCTTACATGCTACCCGTGTAGTATGTATTTCGAGTGATTCAGTCTTTCGGGGACGAGACAACTTCGGATCTCTTTTTAGAAGAGAACACTCGTTACGCCCGACGAATCCCTCGGGAAATCTGGCGAAGTGTTCAGCGGAAACTCCTCGCGATCGATGTGGCCTCTCGCCTCGAAGATCTCATCATTCCGGCAGGCAATCGATTAGAACGATTGAAGGGCGATCAGGCTGGCCGCCATAGCATCAGGATCAACGATCAGTATCGAGTGACGTTTCGGTGGGAGAAGGGGAATGCCTATGAAGTCCGCGTCGAAGATTATCACTAGGGATCCAGACTGGCTGGGACCCGCGATCCCGCCCGGCGAAATGCTGCTCGAGGAGTTTTTGAAACCGCTGGCCATCAGTCAAGTCGATGCTGCGAAGCGTCTCGGAATTTCGTTGAATCGGTTGAACGAAATCGTTTTGGGAAAGCGCGCCATCAGCGCCGACACGGCATTACGGTTGGCGAGTTTGTTCAAAACCTCGCCGCAGTTCTGGATGCGTTTGCAGGCTGATTGGGAACTCCATCAGGCCGTCGCGCGCGCCTCGAAGAAAGCTTCGTAATCGCCGCTTACCGTTTCCACCGCAACACCGGCTGCCGCGCCGCTCTTGCTTCGTCCAGCCTTCGCACCGGGGTCGTGTGCGGCGCGCTGCGAACCAGTTCCGGGCGCTCTTCGCACTCGCGGGCGATGGCGATCATCGCGTCGCAGAAGGCGTCCAGCTCTTCTTTCGGCTCGCTTTCGGTTGGCTCGATCATCAGCGCGCCGGCGACGATCAGGGGGAAGTAGATCGTTGGCGGGTGGAAGCCATAGTCCATCAGGCGCTTGGCGATGTCGAGCGTGTGGACGTCTTTCGGCGTTTGCAGTTTGTCGCTGAAGACCACCTCGTGCAGCGACGGCGCGTCGTAAGGCAAGTGGTACGAGCCGCGCAGCCGGGCGCGGATGTAGTTCGCGTTCAGCACGGCGATATGGGCGATGCGGCGCAGGCCGTCGGGGCCCATCGAGCGCATGTACGTCAGCGCGCGCACCAGCACGTTGAAATTGCCGTTGAAGGCGCGGACGCGGCCGATCGAATCGGGATGCCCGTGATCGAGATAGAACGTTCCGTCTTCGCGCTTTTCGACCGTCGGCGTCGGCAGAAACGGCACGAGCCGTTCGGAAACGCCGACCGGACCCGCGCCCGGCCCTCCGCCGCCGTGCGGCGTCGAAAACGTCTTGTGCAGATTGGAGTGGATGACGTCGATGCCCATGTCGCCGGGGCGGGCGATGCCGACGAACGAGTTGAGGTTCGCGCCGTCGCAGTAGAGATAGGCGCCCTTGTCGTGCAGGATTTCCGCGAACCGTTTGATGTCCGTCTCGAAAACGCCGAGCGTATTCGGCACGGTGATCATGAGCGCGGCAACGTCTTCGGTCACCGCGGCGGCAAGTGTGTCGATGTCAACCGTGCCACGGCTGTTCGATTTCAGTTCTTTGATCTGGTAACCGGCAAATGCCGCAG
This sequence comes from Thermoanaerobaculia bacterium, assembly GCA_036260495.1. GTDB lineage: Bacteria > Acidobacteriota > Thermoanaerobaculia > Gp7-AA8 > Gp7-AA8 > JADGNZ01. Next base: position 2,486 of record DATAMS010000047.1, on the reverse strand, counting down.
ACGCGGGGTTCGTGCCGTGCGCGGAATCGGGGATGAGGATGTACTTCCGCGCGTTGCCGCTCTTCGCGAGCGCCTTGTGCACCATCAGGATGCCGGTGAGCTCGCCGTGCGCGCCGGCGACAGGCTGCATCGTCACGCGCGGCAGACCGAAAATCTCTTTCAACGTCTGTTCGATGTGCCAGATCAGGCCGAGGTTGCCTTGCACCTGATGATCGGGTTGGAGCGGATGCGACAACGCGAAGCCGGGCGTGCGCGCCAGTTCCTCGTTGAGCCGCGGGTTGTGCTTCATCGTGCACGATCCGAGCGGATAAAGACCGGCGTCGATCGACACATTCAATTTCGACAGGCGAGTGAAATGCCGGATCACATCAACCTCAGACACCTCGACCTCATCGACGATCTCGCCGCGCCGCAACGATGCTGGCAACGCGTCCGCGTCATCCGGAACATCGAGATCCGGCAGCTTGTAGCCGCGCCGGCCGCGCTTCGAATGCTCGAAAATCAACCCTTCGCGATTCGTGCTTTGTGGCACGGCAGTGGTCGCGGCATCGCTTTCGAGAATCGTGGTCATCGCCGCTCCCGGGAGATCGCCGCCGTGAGCGCAGCGACAAAGTGATCGAGGTTCTCGCGTGTGTGCAACTCGGTGACGGCGACGAGGAAATCGTTGTCGTGACCTTCGTAAAACGGACCGAGCGGAATGCCGCCAAGGATTTTCTCGTGCTCGAGGTCGGCGAGAATTTGGGTCGCAGGAAACGGCGTCCGCACGACGATCTCGTTGTAGACCGGCCCGCTGAACGGCAGCGAAATCGATCCGGCTCCGTTGAGTTTCTTGCGCAGATACGCGGTCTTCTGCAGGCACTGCTCGCCGACTTCGCGCAGTCCTTCTTTGCCCATCAGCGAGAGATACATGTTCGCGCCGAGTGCGATCAGCGCCTCGTTCGTGCAGATGTTCGACGTGGCCTTGCCGCGGCGGATGTGCTGCTCGCGCGTTGCCAGCGTGAGAACGTACGCGCGGCGGCCATCGACGTCGACGGTCTCGCCGACGAGGCGTCCCGGCATGTGCCGCTTCAGCGCGTCCTTGACGACCATGAATCCGACATACGGGCCGCCGAACTGCGTCGGGATGCCCCAGGCTTGCCCTTCGCCGACCGCGATGTCGAAGCCGTGCGCGCCGGGCGGCGTGAGGATTCCGAGCGACGTCGCCTCGGTGATCACAGCGATCTTCACCGCGCCGCAGGCATCGGCAATTTCCCGGATGGCGTCGTAGTCTTCGATCACGCCGAGGAAGTTTGGCGATTGCACGGCGACCGCGAAGACATCGCTCGTACATGCCTCGCGCAACGCCGCGGTATCGACGCGACCATCGGCGGTCCAGCCAACTTCCACGATCTCGTATCCGAGGTTCTGGACGTACGTGCGAACAGTTTCGGTGTACTGCGGATGGACCGACCGCGCGATCACGACCTTCTTGCGGTTGCGCACGACGCGCTCGGCCAGGAGCACCGCCTCGCACAATCCGGTCGAGCCGTCGTAGAGCGATGCGTTTGCGACGTCGAGTCCCGTCAGCAGACACTGGTGCGTTTGGTATTCGAAAATCGTCTGCAGCGTCCCCTGCGAGACCTCGGGTTGATACGGCGTGTACGACGTCAGGAACTCACCGCGCAGCAGGAGTTGATCGATGCACGCCGGCTGATAATGAAGATAGGCGCCGCCGCCAAGGAACGAGACGTGATCGGCGGCCGATTTGTTCTTCGCGGCCAGCTCGCGAAACCAGCGCCGCGATTCGATCTCCGACCATGGGCCGGGGATGTCGAGCAGCGCCGTTAGTTTGACTTCATCGGGAATCGTCTCGAAAAGCTTGTCGATGGAATCGACGCCGATGACCTCGAGCATCTCGCGGACATCTTCGGAAGCGTTAGAGATGTACCGGTGTACCGAGGTAAGTGGATCGGGGAGGTTGGACACGTTAGTGAGATTCCGTCTCCACGTACTCGTCATATTCCTCGGCGTTCATGAGCAGCTCATCGACCTCACTCGGGTCGGTCACTTTCATGCGGACCATCCAGCCGTCGCCGTACGGATCGGTGTTGATCAGCTCCGGCTTCTCGGCGAGACGCTCGTTCACTTCGACGATCTCTCCGCCGACGGGCGCGAAAAGCTCCGAGACCGCTTTGACCGATTCGATCGATCCAAGCTCGTCGCCGGCCTCGAGTTGCGTACCGACTTGCGGCAGCTCGACGAAGACGACGTCGCCCAATTCTTTCTGCGCGTATTCGGTGATGCCGATCGTGCCGATCTCACCTTCTACGTTGATGTATTCGTGGCTCTTGGCGTATCTACTGTCTTCCGGAGTCATCGCCGCTCCTTATTTTGATCGCTTGTAGAAGGGTGTGGGGACAACACGCGCCCGAACTTCTTTTCCTCGGATGAGGACCATGAATTCGTTGCCGGGCGCTGTTTTGCCGAGCGGAAGATATGCGAGACCG
>DATAMS010000037.1:0-2749 GCA_036260495.1 Thermoanaerobaculia bacterium | reverse complement strand
CGTGCGAGAGCTCGCCGAGGTACATCGCCATCGGATGGGCGATGGTTGCGGGGGCGATGGTTTTCGGTGGCGTGGCCGCGGAGGCGATCGAAGCGATGAGCAGAGCAAAGGCGAAGAGACGAAATCGCATGGTGAGATTGTAAGCTTCGAAGCATGTTCCTCATCGATGGACCGGAAGATGCTGCGATCACGTTTGCCTTCGCGCACGGCGCGGGCGGAGCGATGGACACGCCGTTCATGACGACGGTTGCGCGCGCGTTGGGCGCCCGAGGGGTGCATGTTGTGCGATTCGAGTTTCCGTACATGGCTGCGCGGCGAACGGGCGGGAAGCGCGGCGCTCCCGATCGTCAGCCGGTGTTGCTGGCTACGTGGCGCGCTGTCGTCGAGAAGTTGGGCAACCATGATCGGCTCTTCATCGGCGGCAAATCGATGGGAGGGCGGATGGCGACCTTAGTTGCGGATGAATTGGGCGTCCGCGGTCTTGTCTGTTTCGGATATCCGTTTCATCCGCCCGGACAGCCGGCGAAGGTGCGTACGGCACATCTCGAGACGCTGGTCACGCCCATGCTGGTTCTGCAGGGCGAGCGCGATCCGCTCGGAAACCGCGAGGATGTGGCGTCGTATGTTCTTTCGCCGTCGATTCAGATCGAATGGCTTCCCGACGGCGACCACTCGCTGAAGCCAAGAGCAAGCTCAGGTTTCAAAGAAAGTGACAATCTGACGCGGGCGGTAGCGGCGGCAGAAGCATTTATGGCTAGAATGTTGCTCCAGAATGCATGAAATGCGGTCACGTGCCCTGATCGTCGAGGATGATGCTGCCGCCCGCGAACTTCTCGGGCAGTTGCTGGAGTCTCTCGATTTCGCCTTCGACCTCGCTGCCGACGGCGAAGAAGCGTTGCGCTGTCTGGACGATCACGAGTACGACGTCATCCTTCTCGACATCGTTCTGCCCAAAGTCAGCGGCGTCGAAGTGATGGAAGCGCTGTTGCTCGATCGTCCTCACCTTCTCGGTAAAGTCATCGTCGTGACCGGACTCGACATTCGCGAGATCCGGTCGCTGTTTCCTGCAGTTCACGAAACTCTCTCGAAGCCGGTACTCCCCGGACGGCTGCGCGAGGCCGTGCGCTCCTGTGTCACGCGCCGGCGGCAGGCCGTAGCAATCGTTGACGAACGAATCACGCCCGATTGACCGGGCCGTCACGATTCGCCGCCGCATCATCCAATAGCAGCTTGTTTTTTATGCCGCGGCGACGGTTGCGTGATGGCGCATGCCTAGACTGTCTCCACTGGGACATGCAGTGCGCCTCCTCCGGAAGCGTGTTGTATGAGAGAGAGCAAAAAACGGGCGGTTGGAAGCGTGTCGCTTCCAACCGCCCGTGGTTTTTTCAGTGAGATGCGTGACGGCGCTGCATGCTGCCGATGCTCGTGATCGTTCCTTCCGACATTCCGCCCGGTCCGACGGCGCGCACGCGAAAGAGATTGCCTGCATGCGCGTTGACGTTGATCGTACGCGCATCGCCGGAGATGACGTTGTAAGTGTACCAAGTGGTGCCGAAGTCAAACGACGATTCGAGTACGAATGCGTCGGGCGTGCTGCTCTGCTGCCAGTCGATGCGCGCCGTGTTGCCGCCGAAGTAACTGACTACGTTCCTCGGTGCAGGCGGCGGGTCAGGCATCGGCGCAAGCTCGGACGCGAGATAGAGGCGGGCTCGCGCAGGCGACGACGGCCCTGCTGCTTCCGAAATGGCGAATGCCGTGATCCCGGCGTCGTTGACAGCGATCGATGGTCGGCCCGACCACGACGCGACGCCGGTCGCCACAAAGCGGTAATCGAGTGGCGAGCCCGATCGTGTCACATGCGCTGCGCCCAGCCAGCTCGGACCCGTATTTGCGCCCGCGTATCTCCAGCCGACGGTGTACGCCGCACCATCCCACGCCACGGCGCTCGAAACGTACCAGAACCATCGGAACAAGGGAGTCTCCGCATCGATGGTCAGTCCGCCGTCGTCGTGGACGGTGACGGTTGAGAGCTGACGGTAGCTGTCAAGGGCGATCAACGACTCCGCACCACCCGAGGCCACATGCGCGCGATCGTGAGTGCCGCTGATCGTGGGCGGCGAGCTGTCGATCGCGTCGCCATCGGCGGATACGCGCATGACGCGAAAATGGCCCTGGCTTGGTGATGGAGATGGGCAGGCGGAAAGGACACATGGGAGATTCGGCACTTCGCCAAACACGATGATGAAGTTCCGGCCGTCCCAGACGACATCCGGGGTGAGCTCGAGGTTCGCTGGAGCGGGCTGTCCGATCACCAGCGGTTCGCCGAAAAACGCGCGAGGTGTTGTCGAGGAGCCGCCGTCGGACGCGATGAAGGCACCAAACAGTTGAGACCCGTTCGACCAGACGACGAAGTAGCGGCTGCCGTTCCACGCCACGGCGACGTCCGACGGAAAGGTTTTGGACGTCAGGACAACCGTGTTGAGCGGCATGCCCGAGGGAGACAGCCGTTCCGCGAATACGCTGTTGTCAGCAACCCACACCACGAGTGTTTCGGATGGACTGTGGGCGATCGACATCGACTGCACGTAACTCTGGTCGATGGAAGCGCCCGTGCCCGCGATCGGTTCGCCGGCGGCGCTCGCCACCTGCGACACGATGGTATTACGACTTTGCACGGACTCGATCCACGCCGCCGTGAAGCCGGAGCCGTTCCCGGTCACTACCGGCGACATTTGATTGACTACCGGCG